>CAZDWU010000078.1:0-8248 GCA_964509165.1 uncultured Chthonomonas sp.
CAGTCTCGATCCACATAGGAGATCGCTTTAGATTGACTTTGCTATTTTGGGATACACCCAAGGTGGAAAGTGCCAAGACGGCAACCAGGACCGATGCTGGCTTCAACAAGGTGCAAACTCCGGGCAGCTCCCTTTACCGATCTGGTTCTGAAGGCGCTTGCAAGGACGATAGCACTTTTTCGATATTATGTCAATATGCTGGATTCAGTGCTAAGAAAGCCTCCTCAGATTGAGGAGGCTTTCTTGTTGGAGTTACCAATCCGGGGCGATTACCGCGCAGCCTTGGCCGTCGGTAGGCCGCCGAGGGAGGGTGTGGACACCCGCAGACCCGCGAGCAACGCCCGCAGCTGCTTGTGCGCGCGGTGCAGGCGGCTTCGCACCGTCCCCACGGGCGCATGAATCCGGTCGGCAATCTCCTTATAGGGCAAGCCTTCCACGTCCGCCATCCAGATCAGCTCGCGCTGCTCCGGCGATAGCTGCTTCAACGAAACCACCATCTCCTCGCTCAGTTCCTGGCTCAGCAGGGCTTGCACGGGGGTCAGCTCGTCGCTCGCGGCCTCGAAGTGCACGCTATCATCCGATCCGTCCGGCGTCAGGGGCGCATCGTAGCTCACCGTCTTCACCCGGCGGTCGCGGTTGCGGCGCAGGTCCAGATACAACCGGGTCACGATCCGGAAAATCCAGTTCTCAAACGGTCGGTCCCCTTCGTAGCTGCGGTACGCCTTCAGCGCCCGCACAAAGGCTTCCTGCGTCAGGTCCTCCGCGTCGGAGCGGCTCCGGCTGAGACGATAGGCCAGATCGAACACCTTGCGGTAAGTCCGGTTCATCTGGCGCTCGAATTCGGCTCGTTCGGCGCGGCTGAGTTCATGGGTCGGGTTCGTCGTATTGATCGTGTTCACCGTTTCCATCTCCTTATGCCCCGTACAACAACGTGGGGGCCGCACGCGTTCCCCAAGATTCCACGGTCCTACTGGATAGACGGGTCAGGCCCACCCCCCAGTTCAGAGTGACGAGGACTTAGCCCCCGGTGACGCCGCCACCCGTGGGGGCAAAGGATTTCGCGTTCGGCGGTGGCTGGTAGGGTCGCTCGGGGTGCATGTGGTTCCACAGCAGGGTGCCAATGCGGATGATGGCCTGGTCGCCTTCGTTCTCCGCTACCCAGCGCTGGTCGGCTTGGTTATCGGTGTAGATGGCCACCAGGTAGGGGCGCGGCCCCTTCACAATGGCGATCTCGCTGCGGTGCCGGTTCAGGGCGCCCACTTTGCTCAGCACCACCACGTCGCTGGGCACGGTGCCCATCACCCAGTCATCCCAATACTGCTTGGCCAGGATGCGGCGCATGCGGTCGTGGGCGGCCTCGCTCAGCACGCCGCCCCGGTCAATCATCAGCAGGAACCTCGCCATCTCTTGCGGGCTCGTTACACCCATATTGGCGAACTGCCGGCGCAAGCGCCACAGCCGGGTTTCAGATTCCGGCACCCGCACCGTGTAGGCGGTGTCTTGGTAGCCCATCTCCTGCAGGGTTTGGTTGATGCGCAGCAGGCCTAGCTTTTCGCCCAGCACCACGGTGGCGGTGTTGTCACTCACGTTCATCATCAGGTTCGTTAGTGCGTCCACGTTGATGCTCAGCCCCTCGCGCAGGTAGTACGCCCACTGGCTGCTGTTGCGCTCGGCCACCGGGGGCAGGGGCACGGTGGTGTCCCAGGTCAGTTCGCCCTTATCAATCTGGCGGGCAGCCTCGAACATCAGCACCGTCTTGATGGTGCTGGCGCTGGGGAACCGCTCCGTGCTTCGGTGGGCAATGACCTCGCCGGTGGTGAGGTCTTGGATGTGGTAGCCCAGCCGCCCCCGGAACCGCTCCGCCACCGCCCGCACCTGCGGCTCAATCGTGCTGAGTTTGGGCCTTGCCGGGGGAGCCGCGAGAACTACCCCCAAGGCGAGGGCGGTGATGCTCACGTGGTGACCTCGAGCCGCACGACGCCAGCCCGGTCGTGCCGCGCCACCAGTTGGTAGGTGTGCCCGGGGGCCACCAACCACTCAAAGGTGTGGCGGTCGTCGGTCACGTCGGCGTGCCAGCCAAAGCCGCTGCTGGGCGTGTCGCACCAGCCTTCCAGTTGGGGGCCTTGCACCCGCCGCTGACCACTGTGTAGCCAGGCCGGCTTTTGCAGGGGTTCTTGTTCCGGCACGGCCGCGCAGGAGATCTCCCCGATGACGCCCCGGCAGATCTTGTTCTTCAGGGCCGTCTTGGTCACGTGGGTGGGCAGCCAGCCGGAGTTCTGCACGGTCAGGCGCAGGCGCACACTGTCGCCCACGCGCTCTTGTTGCAGGTCGCGCAGTTCCAGCCGGGGGCCGGTGCCCGCATGCCAAATCGCCCAATCCGCCAGGGGGGCAATCTCGGCTTCCAGCAGCGGCGGGGGCGGGTTGCGGAAGGCGTACGCGCCATCCCATCCGCCAATCTCCACGGTGCCAAGTTGCGGGTGCTCAAAGGGTCGCCAGTCCACGTAGCCCTTGCCCTCCAGCTTCTCGTCGCTCCACTTCAGCAGTTGGATGTCGTGGCTGTGCGGGTGGTCGCGGAACCAATCAATGTACTTGTAGTCGGTGATGCCGGCCTGGCGCTGCGGCGACCAGATTTCCACCGTCCAGGCGTGCACGCCCATGCTGTGGAACATCCAGTCATCAAAAACGCCGGTGATGACCTCCTTGGGGTGGTATTTGAACTCGTGGAAGTTGCTGATGGCGGGGTAGCCGGTCATTTCGTGGCCGACTTCGCCCAGCGCCTTGAACGTCCACAGGTCTTCGCTGGGGATGTCGTCGTCCGGCATGCGGCTGGGCGGCCGCAGCAGCACACCCGAGAACGTGTGGAACGTGATGGCCCCGCAAATATTGGGGTGGTTGACGATGAAGTCCACTGCCGCGCGGATTTCCGGTTCGCTGGCCGGATAGGGGCCGGCCCCGTGCTGCTCGGCCTCTTGCCGCCAGGCGTTGGGGAAGTTGCGGTTGAAGTCCAGCCCCTGCGGGATGCGGCGCACCTTGAGGGTTTGGCCGTCGTATTCGTGCAGGATGCCCTCGGGCAGCACGCGGTAGGCGCGCTCGGCCTTCTCGCCCGGGCGGCGCTTGCGGAGCAGGCGGGGCTCCTCCTCGCTCACCACCCAGGGGCCGCTGGGGTCGGGGATGCGCATGCTCAGGATGCGGCCGTCGCCGTCCAGGTCTTTGCGTTCCAGGCCTTCGTATTCGGCTTCGTCGTAGGGGTAGGGGCGGGTGCCACTGCGGACGATGCGCGGCGGGGTTTCCAGCGCCCATTCCGCGCCGTCCGGCCCCAGGCGGGGGACCAGATAGAACGTGCGCTCGCGTAGGACATCGGGTTCTTGGGTGACGAGCTGATCGAGGATGCGGAGCACCGCGCTGCAGGCGCTGACCTCGCTGGCGTGGATGTTGCCGTCGCACCAGAAGCCGGGTTTGTCTTCGGGGGCGCCGGTGCGGCGGTCGGTGACGGTGGCGCACCAAATGTCGCGGCCCTCGTGGCTCTTGCCGATGCTCTCCACGGTGACGTAGTGCGGGTGGGCGGCCACGAACTGGTGGAGGAGATCGGTGACTTCTTGGTACTTGAGGTAGCGGTCGTAGGGGACCGTCACAGCGGACATGGGTCGGAGATTACCGCCGGGGTGGATCTCAATCTAGAGGTTTAGAAGTGGTGGTTCCGATAATCAGAGGTGACTCGGAGAGCTATTCACCTATGATTGCGTCCATCCTCTTTTCGGCGGCTTTGCTCGCCTCGCCGCCCGCTGGCCCCGCCCACGGTGCCCCGGCCCACAGCGCCCCGGCGGCCCCTGCGCACGCAGCCCCGACCGGTGCCCCGACCGTCGCCCAGGCCCTGCAGCGCCTGAAAGACGGCAACGTGCGCTACGCCACCGGCTACGCCAAGCACCCGCGCCAAGATTCGGGCGGGCGCCTCAATGTCAGCCAAAGCCAGGCCCCCTTTGCCATCGTTCTCACCTGCGCGGATAGTCGCGTGGCCCCGGAGATCGTCTTCGACCAAGGCCTCGGCGACCTCTTCGTCGTCCGCATCGCGGGCAACGTGGCGGACACCCTGGCGCTGGCCAGCATGGAGTACGCGGTGGAGCACCTGCACAGCTCGCTCATCGTGGTGATGGGCCACGAGCGGTGCGGCGCGGTGAAGGCGACCCTAGACGCCACCAAGGCCCCGGCCCCGGCGGCCGGCCATGCGGCGGAAGCCCACCACAGCCACATCCCGGCGCTGGTGAAGGAGATCGAACCGGCCATCTGGGCGGCCAAGGGCCGCACTGGCCCCGAACTGGACGCCTGCATCGAATCGAACGTCGAGCATTCGGCGGGGCAGATCACTAGCCGCAGCGACATCATCCGCCAGTTTGTGGCGAACGGCAAGGTGCAAATTGTGGGCGGGGTCTATGACCTCGACACGGGCCGGGTGAACTGGCTGAGCAGCGTGCCCCAGAGCGCGTTCGTACGCATCCGCAACTAAATTAGGGCAGTCGCTGCCATTCCAAGACCTGCGCCGGGCGGTCGGAGTTGAACCAGTCAGCTCCGGCCGCTCGCAGTTCGCGGTAGGCGTCGGGCGTCTGCGGGTGCGCCCAAAACCGGATCTTGCGGCCCGCCCGGTGGGCTTGCCGCACCATGGAATGCAGGCGCATGCGCTGGGGTTCGGGCATCGCGCCGGTGCCCATCCAGGTGAAGTGGCTCATCCAGCTTTCGCTGATTAGTGGCATCAGAGTGGGCGAGGTTTGTCGGTCGGGAAGATCCGCGTAGCGGCCATCGTAGCCGTACCACTGCCGGGGGTTGGAGAAGATGGACTCCCGGTCTCGATCCCCGCTAATGACGATGCGGACCGCCCCGGGCCGGGCCGTGGCCAGCATGAAGGCGTAGGGCTCGAGTTGCCGATCCAGTTCCTCCAGCACGGCCGTGCCGTCTTCTTTCACATCCACCAAGAGCTGGAAAGACGCCCCGGGCTGATGCACCCAGCCCCCACGCTCACGCACACGCCGGGCCAGGGGCTCCAGATAGAGGCGGCGCAGGGTGCGTTCGGGTTGGATTTCGGCGCGGGTGTGGGCTACGCGCAGGTCGCCATCCACCAAGAAGACGTCGGCTTCCACGCTCCCAAACCCCGCATCCAGCGCCACCTGCAAGGGCCGATCGCGCAGGTAATCGTTGTGCGAATGGCCCTGGGGAAGGAAGGTCGGAGTCCCTTGAAACAAGAATCCCAAAGTCACGGACGCCCACATCGCACCCAGCATAGACCGGCATAATGGACAGGTGCGAAAGTATTTGAGCCTCGCCCTCCTGGTGGTGGCGGCCTTGAGCCTGTGGGCCTGCCAGCCCAGCACCCCCGAAGCTACGTCGACGACCGGCACTACCGGCACGGACACGCCCGCCCCGACGGACGCCAAGCCCGAGGAACCGGCTTCGACCAATCCCTCGGCCCCGCTGACGAAGGAGCCCATGCCGCTCAAGTTCGAGCGTGACGCCAATGGCGCCTTCAAGACCGCGCCGCCGGACGCCGTGCTGCCGAAGGATGGCGACAAGGTGGCCGTGCTTTACACCACTTACGGCAACATCATCCTGCGCTTTAACGCGGACAAGGCCCCCAAGCACGTGGCCCAGTTCCAAAAGCTGGTGGAAGAAGGCTTCTACACTGGCACCAAGTTCCACCGCGTGATCCCCGGATTCATGATCCAGGGCGGCGACCCGAACAGCAAGGACGACGACCGCAGCAATGACGGCATGGGTGGCTACATGAAGGACGGTAAGGAAGTGAACGTTCCGGCCGAATTCAATGACACCAAGCACATCCGGGGCATCCTGAGTGCTGCGCGCTCTACGGACCCGAACTCGGCCAGCAGCCAGTTCTTCATCATGGTGGCGACCAACGAAAACCTGGATGGTCAGTATTCGGCCTACGGTCAAGTCGTGGCCGGCATGGACGTGGTGGACGCCATTGTGAACCTGCCGCGCGACATGGGTGATAACCCGCTGGAAGACAATCCGGCGACCATCATCAAAGCCGAAATCCGCACTTGGCCGTTAGAAGAGTTGAAGTGACCGCAATGATGCTCTCTTTGGCCCTGGCCCTCTCGACCCCCAACCAAACGACTCCGCCGCCGGTGGAGCGCAAGAACATGGATATTGTCAATCAAGAAATCAAAGCGGGCGAAGAAGTCGCCGTCGTCACCACCGGTAAGGGCCAGTTTGTGCTGCGCTTCTATCCCGAAGTCGCTCCCAAGCACGTGGAGAACTTCAAGAAGCTGGCCAACACCGGCTTCTATGACGGCACCCGCTTCCACCGCACCATCCCGGGCTTCGTGATCCAGGGCGGTGACCCGCTGACCAAGCGCATTGAAGATGCCAGCCGCTGGGGTACCGGCGGACCGGAATGGCGCGTGCCGGCCGAGTTCAACGAGCGCCCGCACAAGCGCGGCATCCTCAGCATGGCCCGCTCGCAAGACCCGAACTCCGGCGGAAGCCAGTTCTTCGTCTGCGTGGCCGATGTGCCGAGCCTGGACCGCCAATACACCGTGTTCGGCGCGATTGTCTCCGGCATGGACGTGGTGGACCAGATTGTGAAGTCGCCGACCACCGACCGCAACGGTTCCGTGAAGCCGGAAGAAGCCGTGCGGATGGAAAAGGTCGAAATCAAGACTTGGCCGCTTGAATGATTGACATTCCGACGCCTCCTCCGGCTGATAGCCGCCCGAGTTGGGACGAGTACTTTATGGAGATTGCCAAACTCGTTTCCACCCGGGCGACCTGTCCGCGTCGCTCCGTGGGGGCGATTATCGTGAGGGATCGTCGGATTTTGGCCACGGGTTACAATGGGGCGCCGCGAGGTTTGCCCCATTGTCCGCCTCAGGGGTCGCAACAGGATTGGCCGGACGGCTGTATGCGAGCGGGGCACTGCATCCGTTCGCTTCACGCGGAGCAGAACGCGCTGCTGCAGGCCGCCAGCATTGGGGTGCCGTGCGAGGGCGCGACGATGTATGTCACCTGCCAGCCGTGCAACACCTGCGCCAAGATGATCATCAACGCCGGGATCACCCGCGTGATCTACGAAGGGAATTATCCCGACCCGTTTTCATTAGAACTCTTCCGTGATGCGCAACTCGACGTGGCCCTGTACCGTCACGGAAAGCTAGAGGCCGTTGCCCTCTAAATCCTCGACACCGTGTGGACCGACGCTGAATTCCTGGCTGGTTTCCGCTACCCCTTATTAGCCGGGGTGGTGGCGATGCTCGGCACCCTCATTTTCACGCCTTTGGTCCGGCGCTTTGCCATCCGGCAAGGGGCGGTGGATGACCCGAGCCGCGACGCGCGCCGTGTGCACACTGAGCCCATTCCGCGCTGGGGCGGTATTGCCATTTACGCCGGCATTGTGCTGGCGTTGGCCACGGTGTTGCCCTTTGCCTATCCGTTCACACCCTTCCCGTTCTATCTCATTGGCCTGATTCTGCTGGGTGGGGTTTTGGTGGCGTTCGGGGCCATTGATGACCTCAAATCCTTCAGCGCGAAGTGGCAACTCTTGGCCTTGTTGGTCATTGGGGTGGCCATTCAGTTTGTGTACGACCCCGTGGGCCGCGTTTCGGTGCAGGGGATGGAGTGGCCGCCGATTGGCGACGGGCAGTGGCAGGATTTCGGCTGGTGGGGCGTGCCGCTCACGGCCGCGTACATCTTTGTGGTGACCAAGACCATGGACACCATTGACGGCGTGGACGGCCTGGCGGCGGGCATCGCGTGTATTGCCGCGGGCACCCTGGCCGTGATTGCCAAGTACGAAGATCAACCCCGGGTGGCGCTCATTGCGGCGGCGGTAGCGGGCTCGTGCGTCGGTTTCTTGCGTTACAACTTCAACCCGGCCAAGATCTTTATGGGCACGGGCGGGGCGCAGCTTTTGGGCTTCTTGCTGGCGTGTCTCAGCGTGGTGGGCGCCCTCAAGACGGCGGCCGCCCTGGCTCTGTTCATCCCGGTGCTCGTGTTTGGCGTGCCGCTGATTGATGCCGTAACGGTGACGATCCGCCGCCTGCTGGCCGGGCAACCGATCACCCAGGCCGACAAGCGCCACCTGCACCACCAGCTGCTGGCCAAGGGCCTGAACCAGCGCCAAACCGTGCTGGTGCTTTACACTGTAACCATTGTGTTGTGCGGCCTGCTTTTGACCATGGTGAGATGGCGTGGATAAGCCGCGCGTGATCTTTGTGGTGGGCACCCGCCCGGACGCCAT
>CAZDWU010000078.1:8348-9624 GCA_964509165.1 uncultured Chthonomonas sp.
GGCGACACCACCACCACCTTTGTGGCGGGGTTGGCGGCGTTCTATCGGCAGGTGCCGTTCGGGCACATCGAGGCCGGGCTGCGCACGGACACGGTGGACAATCCATTCCCGGAAGAATTCAACCGCCGCACCCTGGGCTTGTTTGCCGCGCAGCACTACGCCCCCACGTCCTGGTCGGCTGATAACCTCCGCCGCGAGGGCGTGCCGAACGACCGTATTTTTGTGACCGGCAACACCGGCATCGACGCCGTGATGCACATCGCGGAATTGGACGGGGAAGTGCCCGACGTGCCCGAGAATGGCCGCATCATCTTGATGACCACCCACCGGCGCGAGAACTGGGGCGAACCCCAGGCCAACATCGCCCGGGCCGCGCGGCGCTTGCTGGATGATTTCCCGGATACGCACCTGCTGGTGGCCATGCACCGCAACCCGATCGTGCGGGAGACGCTGGTGCCCCTGCTGGGTGGCCACGAGCGCGCCCACCTGATTGAGCCGCCCGACTACGCCCCCTTTGTGCGCCTGATGCGCCGCGTGGACCTCATCCTTACCGATAGCGGTGGGGTGCAGGAAGAAGCCCCCACCTTTGGCAAGCCGGTGCTGGTGCTGCGCGACACCACCGAGCGCCCCGAAGGCGTGGACGCCGGCACCGCCCGCCTGGTGGGCACGGATGAGCAAGCCGTCTACAATGCGGCGGCGCTCCTGCTCTCTAACCCGGCGGCGTACCAAGCCATGGCGCAGGCCGTCTCCCCCTACGGCGACGGCAAGGCCAGTGACCGCATCTGGGCGGCCGCCCGCGAGTTTCTTAAGCTAGGCTCATGACGATCCTGCAGGCCATTGTGTTGGGGCTAGTACAGGGCCTCACGGAGTTCTTGCCCATTAGCAGCAGCGGCCACTTGTATCTGGTGCCGGTGTTCTCGGGCTGGAAGGATCCGGGCGCGGGGTTCACCGCCGTCATTCAGCTCGGCACCATCCTCGCGGTGTTTTTGTATTTCGGGCGCGACCTGGGGCGCGTGTTTATGGGCTGGCTACGCGGCCTGCGGGGCGGGGAAGCCGCCCGCACCCACGAAGCCCGCATGGGTTGGGCGATTGCCCTGGGCACGGTGCCCATTGCGCTGGCGGGCTTGGCGTTCGAGAAGTCGATTGACACTCATCTGCGCACCCCGTGGGTGGTCGGCGGCTCGTTGATTGCTTTCGCTTTGGTGATGGGCTTGGCCGAGCGGGTGGGTCGCCAAGAGCGCAAGTGGGAAGACCTGACCCTGCGCGATGGCCTGAC
>CAZDWU010000079.1:0-9418 GCA_964509165.1 uncultured Chthonomonas sp.
AGCGACAAGGACATTCGAGTGGGCGCCCTCTCGCGCTCGGAACCGATTGTCGAACCTTATCCGATTATGGTGCTGCCCCTGGGGGACACCGAAAAGTTTGGCTACGACGGCTTGGTGCCGATGTCTGGCACCACCGAGCGGCTGGTGCTCGACGGCACCGCCAAGCGATTGGCCTCGGTGAAGGTGCTGGGCAACGAGTATCCCGGCATCGAAATCACCATGGATATGAAGATCGGCCAGGGTGACCTGCTCCTCCGCGTGACCCAAGTGGCGGTTTATGCGAAGGGAATCGGACTGGTTTCGATGCAAGAAACGGTGCGCACCGAACGCGATGTGACCCGAAGATCAAGGACACTGACGGCATTTAAGGCCGGCCCGACGTAAAGAACACCATGAACGGACGGGCGGCACTTGGTTTTGGCGTATTGGCGTTTTGGGCGTCATTCGCAGGCACGTGCCAGCCCCAAGCCAGCGGCCAAGACCCGGCAGCCTTTTCCATCACGGATAGCCGAGAGCTCGGCTTTGAAGAATTCAAGGAGAAGGAGGCCACGTTGGTACTGGCCGGCACCCCCATCCCGGTGGAGACCAAGTTCATCAAGGAAGGTGACATTCGTCGCCTCCTGTTCATCGTACACGGGCAAGAAGTGGACGAAGAGCGCTACCGTGTGGGCGTGGACGGGCTGGAATTTATGGGCACGCGTGCCGAGAGCTTCGAGCCACCGATCCCGCTGGTGAGCTTGCCGTTTGCCGCGCCGAAGTCCAGCGAATGGAAGGGGAAGTGGAAAACCGGCCCCACCGAAGTGGAAGGCGAGGCCACGATTGAGGCCACGCCCGAGCGCATTAACACCGTGGGCGGCCAATTTGATGCCGCGCGCATCGAAATTAAGCTCACCATGAAGGTGGACGACCAGGACCGCCGCGAGCGCACGCTCAAGTTTTGGCTGGTCCGCGACCACGGCATTGTCCGCCGTGAACTAGGGGCCGATTCGGCCCGCGAGCCCGCTGCCAAGAAGTCTCCATGAGCACCACCGCCCTGCCCGGCATGCGCCAAGGCACTCTGGGAACAGAGGATGGCCCTCGGCCATTGCGGCGCTGGGTGATGGGCTTTGCTTTTGTCGTGCTGCTGTTTGGTCTGGTTTGCCTCTTTGCCATCCAGCATCATCGCGGCGATCAGGTCTTCAGCAAACAGCTCCTCTTCTTGGCCGTAGGGACGGTGGCCTTTGTGGGTTGCCGGCGGTTGCGGCTGGACGCGATTCCGCAGTTTGTGCCGGTGCTCTACGGCATCAATCTGCTCAACCTTGTTTCGATCTTCTTTATGGGGGAAGAGCGCAACGGGGCCACACGCTGGATTGACATTGGGCCGCTTCAATTTCAGCCATCTGAGATGGCCAAAGTTCTCTTTATCCTGACGCTCTCGGCGTACTGGGCGCGGGCGGATCGAGACCCCAAGCAACTCTCCAGTGTGTTGGGCTCCCTGGCGCACACCCTGCCCGTGGCGGCGCTGATCTTCTTGCAACCCCACCTGGGCGGCGCGACCTCCATCATGGTTATCTGGGCGGTAATCACGGTGGCGGCCGGGGCCAAGTGGCGCCACATTGTGCTGATCTTTGTGGGGTTGGCGATGATGGCCAGCACCTTGCTGTTGGGCTATCAAAAGGATCGCCTGCTCGCCATGGTGAACCCCGATGAAGGGGGCAACAAGTATCAGCAAACCCAAGCCGCGATTGCCTTTGCCAACGGGGGAGTCTTGGGCGAGGGCTTCCTGCGCGGCGAGCAAACGAAGGGCGGGTATGTGCCGTTCCAAGATACGGACTTTATCTATAGCGCGGTGGGCGAGCAGTTTGGCTTGTTCGGGGCCGCCTTGGTCCTCATCGCCTTCTTGGGCATGTTCTTCACCATGCTGCTCATCGCCCGGTCGGCGCAGAGCCCGATGGCCAAGAACGTGGCCATGGGGGTTTTGGGGGTGTTGGCCTTCCACACCATTGCCAATATCGGCATGGTCATTGGCGTCACGCCCGTGGTGGGCTTGTGGCTCCCGCTCATGAGCTACGGGGGCACTGCGCTCATCATCTGCATGGCCATGCTGGGCTTGGTGATGGCGGTTCGTTAAACGCTCACCTCAACCAACCTGGTAAAATGAACGTATGCCCAAGGAAGGGCAGGTTTTGCGAAAAGGTCCAACACGGAAGGGAACACCCACAAAGGCGGCCGTCAAGATGGCCCCGGCGGCAACCGCACCATCTCCCCGCTCGATTGATGCCTGGGGACTCGGCATGGTGGGGGGCGGCGTCATTGTCGGCATCGCGCTCGGTTTAGGTTCTTCCGGCATTCTTGGCGATACTCTGGCGGGTGGCCTGCGTGTGATGCTCGGCCCGGTGGCCTGGGTGGTGCCCGCCCTGCTGGTGATTGGCGGTGTCCGCCTCATCCTTGGCAAAACCCATGTGGCTCACCCACGCCTGGCCTGGGGGCTCGGCATCCTGTTGGTGGGCGTCACCGGGCTCATGGCCCGCCCGATCCAGGGTGACTTCTTTGACCCCGAAGCCACCACCACCACCGGCGGCTATGTCGGCGCGATTGGCGGGTGGATGTTTAGCACTTTGTTCGGCCAAGGGGGCACGGTGGCGTTGGTGACGCTTTGCCTTATTGGTTTGCTTTTGGTCGTGGATCTGCCGGTGCGCGACTTGCTCACTCGCAAGGGGCAAGACGCCGACGAGGAGCCGGAAGATACCGAGCCCATCGAAACCCCGCGCCGCCGACGCACGGCAGAATTGCCGATTGAAACCACCGCCCGCCCTCGACGCCCCATCCCCGAGGCGATGGACGAAGAGGAAGAGGCCCCGCGCCCGTCGCGTGCCCGACGCCCGGTGCCCGCCCCGCAGGATGCCGAGGCCCTACCCAAGCTGGCGGATGAAGCTCCCATGCCCAAGGAAGGCTACGTGCTGCCTAGCATGGGCCTGCTGACGGAGCCCTCGGCCAAGGCCAAGCGTGACCCCAAGGAAGTCCAGCGCAACATCGAAGTTCTGGAAAGCACGCTCGAGCAATTCGGGGTGGACGCGCAAGTGATGGAAGTCGCCACTGGCCCGACCGTCACCCGCTATGAACTCGGCGTCGGCCCAGGCATCCGCGTCAATCGCGTGACGAACCTCAGCGACAACCTGGCCATGAGCCTGGCCGCCCCCAGCATCCGCGTGGAGGCCCCCATCCCGGGCAAGAACGCCATCGGCATTGAGGTGCCGAACAAGAATCGCCAGCCCGTGACCCTGCGCGAGATGTGCGAAAGCCTGGAGTTCCACGACCAGGAGAAGAAGCTCTTGGTTGCCCTGGGCAAGGACGTGGCCGGGGCGCCGCTCTACGCCGACCTCACCCGCATGCCGCACCTGCTGGTGGGCGGGGCCACCAATAGCGGGAAGTCCATCGGGCTTGCCACGCTCATCATGTCGCTTATCCTGCGCAATACGCCCAAGGATTGCCGGCTGGTGTTGATTGACCCCAAGCAGGTGGAGCTCAGCCTCTTCGACGGTCTGCCGCACCTCATGTGTCCGGTGGTGACCGACGTGAAGGAGGCGGCCGGGGTGCTGCGCGCGCTGGTGCGTGAGATGGAACGCCGCTACTTGCAGTTCAAAGAAGCCGGCGTGCGCAACATTGACGGCTGGAACGAGAAGGCGCCCACCTACCAAGATCGCTTGCCGTACATCGTGCTGGTGATTGACGAGCTGGCCGACCTGATGATGCAGGTGGCCAACGAAGTTGAAGCCAGCATTTGCCGCCTTGGCCAGTTGGCCCGCGCCACCGGCATCCACATGGTTATTGCCACCCAGCGGCCCAGCGTGGACGTGATTACCGGCCTGATCAAGGCCAACATCCCCTCGCGCATCGCCTTTGCGGTGAGCAGTGCCATAGATAGCCGCACGATTCTGGATAGCAGCGGTGCCGAGGACTTGATTGGGCGTGGCGACATGCTGTTCCGGCCCATTGGCGCCCACAAGCCCATGCGCATTCAGGGCTGCTACGTCAGCGAAAGCGAGATTTCGGCGGTATGCCGCCACTGGCGCGAGCAGGAAGGCCCGCGCTATGTACTCGAACCCATTGCAGTGGCCGAAGGCGGAAGCGAACGCGGCGGTGAAGCCGGCGGCGGCGGAGGCATGGACGACGATCCGTTATGGGCCGAGGCCGTCACCTGGGTGGTGGAGCGCAATGCCGCCAGCACCAGCATGCTGCAGCGTAAGTTCCGGGTGGGCTTCCAGCGCGCCTCGCGCTTGCTGGATGCCATGGAAGAGCGCGGCATTGTCGGCCCCAAGGATGGCTCTCGCCCCCGCGAGATTTTGGTGGACGAAGTGCAGGTGCAGGCCATGCTGGGCAACGACGAATATATGACGCCGATGCCCGACGACGCGATGTACCGCGACGACGACGAAGACTTAACGTAAGAGGACTTAACGTAAGTCGCGCCAGGCGGCGTCGGAGCGTTCGTACTCCTCGTAGTTGACCAGCTTGTAGAGGTCCGCGCGGGTCATCATGCGCTCCATCCACTCGGCTTGCGTGCCTTGCGCCAGCAGGTCTTGGTAGAAGCTCTCCACCGCAAATAACGTGACCCGCAGGGCCGAGACAGGGAAGATCACCATCTGGTAACCCCAATCCGAGAACTGCTGGACACTGAAAAGGGGTGTTCGTCCAAACTCGGTCATATTGGCCAGCAGAGGTGTGCTGCCTAGCTCTCTCCGCACGGTGCGAAAATCCTCCTCCGAGCTTAAACCCTCAGGGAAGATGGCGTCCGCACCGGCCTCAACGTAAGCCTGGGCGCGGCGGATGGTGCCCTCGATCCCCTCGACGCCGTAAGCATCCGTCCGGGCGATTAGCACAAAATCAGGGTTGCGGCGAGCCGCCACGGCCGCCCGAATCTTCTCGCTCATCGCTTCGATTTCGATGACTTGCTTGCCGCCCAGATGCCCACATCGCTTGGGCGAAACTTGGTCCTCCAGGTGCAGGCCCGCCAGCCCCGCGCGCTCAAATTCGATGATGGTGCGGCGCACATTCCAGACCTCACCGAAGCCCGTGTCCCCATCGCAGATCAGCGGGATGGGCGCGGCCTGGCAAGCCTGCGCGGCGGTGCGGCTGACTTCATCCAGCGTGGTCAGGGCAATATCCGGCGCTCCCAGCAGGGCATTCGCCATCGCGCCTCCGCTCAGGTAGCCCGCTTTGGCTCCGCACTGCCAGGCCAGGCGCGCGGTCAGCGCATTGTAGGCCCCGGGCATGACTACGGTCCCTGCTGCCATAAGGTCGCGCAGGATTCGGCCCGGATTCGGCAACGGCGGTTGAAGCATGGATTCACTGTATCCGAAAACAAATCGTCCCCGTCTGGAATCAGGTCCAGAGCGGGGACGAAGGTGAAGGGATCGGGTTGGGTTTACCGGATGAGGAGCTTGGCGGAGATGCCGACGCGGTCCATCACGTAGTTGAACGTTTCGTTCGCCGAACCAAACGGCTGGAAGGCGCGGACGCCAATCTTGATGTGGCCGTTTCCATCAATGTAGCGCGCCGCACTGCTGATCTTGGCTTCGTTGTCCACGCTGGCCGAAAGGGTGCTGACCGGGAAGGCCCGGAGGAAGCGCCATCGGTTCAGACTCGGATCCCAAACGTAGATCATTTGCGTTACGCGGTTGGCATTGACGAAGGAGTTCAGGGTGACCCTCAACTCGTCGATCTGGCTGGCATCGGCGCTCACATCAAAGGTGAGAGCGTTGAAAGCCGCCGGGCTGCGCATGGTCTGCTGCTTGGCGGCCGCGAACATGGCGACACTGCTATCCAGGGCGCCGAGGTCCGTGCTGCTGCCCGCCGTGTGGGTGCCCATCAGGGTTTCCAGGGCCACGATGGCGTAGTTTCGATCTTCGAACTTCGGCACCAGTTGTAGCGACTTGTTGGCATTCACGCGACCATCCTTGATGAAGTCGCCAATTTTATCCGCACCGCGCTTGATGTAATCAATAACCTGAGTGTTGGTCGTGCCACTGGGCGAGTATCCCAAGACCAGGCTGGCGACCCCGGCCGTGACCGGGCTGGACATCGAGGTGCCGCTGGGTCTACCGTAGTCGGAGCCAAGCGCGGTGCAGAGCGTCGCCACGCCAGGGGCGGCCACGTCAACCCAGTCGCCGAAGTTGGTGAAACCAGCTTGGTTGTCGTTGTCGTCGCTGGCAGCAACGGACAAGATGTTGTCTAGACCGGCCGGATAGAAGATCACGTCCTTCAGGCCATCGTTGCCTGCCGCAGCGACCGGAATTACGTTGCGGGCAAACGCATAGTTGACGGCGTCTTGCTCAGCTTGGCTTCGCCCAAACCCACCGTAAGACATGTTGATGACATGGCAGCCGTTATCGGCGGCGTAAAGAATGCCCTCGATCGAGTGCGAAATGCCGGCGCTCCCAACCTTGAGCGGCATGAGGAGGGCGTTCTGGTCCGTACCGGCGACACCAACACCGTTGTCCGTTTCGGCACCGACGAGGCCCGCCACCAAAGTGCCGTGACCATGGTCGTCGGAGGGGTCGCCATCGAGCGTCACAAGGTCTTCGCCCGGAACGAGCTTGTTCTTAAGGTCCGGGTGGTCCAGCTGCACGCCCGTGTCTAGGATGCCCACGGTAATGCTGTCAGTGCCCTTGAAGAGATCCCATGCCTGAGGGGCCTGAATGGGGAGGAGCCACTTTTGTTGAGCAAAGAGCGGGTCGTTCGGTGTCGCGACGACCTGTCGTAAGAAAACCGGTTCGGCGTCGCGCACGTAGCGCTCCTTCTCGAGCGTCGCCACCGCGGCTTCCACATTGCCCCGAGCATTCAGCTTCACCCGGCTCCAACCGATCTGCGGATAGAAACCCTTCTCTTCAGCCCCAACTTTGCTCAGGATGAACTTCTTCATCGTGGCGCTGAGCGGCCGGCCGTTCGCGTAGTTCGCAAACTTAACGTAGATTTCATTGTCCACGTAGCTGCCTTGTATTCCGAATGCAGAGGCAACGCCGAGGGTGAGCATGGCGGTCAGGAGCAGATTCTTCATGGGGAGTTCCTAATGATGATGCGGGCTTGGCGCAAGCGCACTTCACCCAGTGCCTACCATCATACCAAGAATGATGCAATAAGTTGAACCCTGAGCCCGCAAAAAAAGAACCCCCAGCCTGCGTATCGCATGCAAGCCAGGGGTTCGCGCCTTTGAATGGCGGGGGTTTAGTTGATCACCAGCTTGGCGCTGATCATGGCGCGGTCGATCACGAAGTTGAAGGACTCGTTGACCGAACCGAACGGCTGGAACGCCCGCACGCCAATGCGGATGTGGCCGTTGCCATCAATGTAGCGCTGCGCGTTGCTGATCTTGGCTTCGTTATCCACGCTGGCCGAGAGGGTGCTGACCGGGAAGGCCCGGACGAATCGCCATCGGTTCAGGCTCGGATCCCACACGTAGATCATCTGCGTGACCTTATTGGCGTTCACGAACGCGTTCAGCGTCACCTTGAGCTCGTCGATTTGGCTGGCATCGGCGCTCACGTCGAAGTTGAGGGCGGTGAAGGTCGCCGGGCTGCGCATCGTCTGCTGCTTGGCGGCGGCAAACATGGCCACGCTGCTATCCAGGTTGGCGAGGTCCGAAGACGTGCCCGCCGTGTTGGTACCGAACAGCATTTCCATGCCGATGATGGCGTAGTTGCGATCTTCGAACTTCGGCACCAGTTGTAGGGAGCGCAGAGCGTTCACGCGGCCATGGGTAATCCAGTCGCCGATGTCGTCGCAGCCTTGCTTCACCCAGTCAATGACTTGGGTGTTGGTAGTGCCCGCCGGAGCGTAGCCACGAACCAGCGAGGTCACACCCGCCGCGGCCGGACCGGCCGCCGAGGTGCCACCAAAGCCACCGTAGGTCTTGCCGAGTTCAGTGGTGAGCGTATTCACGCCCGGAGCGGCAATGTCCACCCAGTCGCCGTAGTTGGAGAAGTCGGCGCGATTGTCGTTGTCATCGCTGGCACCAACCGAAACCACGTTATCCAGGCCCGCCGGATAGAACTGAACGTCTTCCAGGTTGCTGTTCCCCGCCGAGGCGATGGGGATCACGTTGCGAGCATAAGCGTAGTTGATGGCGTCTTGCTCGGCTTGTTGGCGGAAGCCGCCACCGTAGGACATGTTGATAATGTCGCAGCCGGCATCGGCGGCATAAAGGATGCCTTCGGTCGAGTGGGTAACGCCGAAGTCGCCCACTCGAATCGGCATGAGCAGAGTGTTCCAACCCGGACCGGCCACGCCGATGCCGTTATCGGTGTCAGCGGCGGCCATCCCGGCCGAACCCGTCCCGTGGCCATTGGTGTCTGACGGATTGCCATCCCGGTCCACCATGTCTTCGCCCGGTACAAACTTGTTCTCCAGGTCGGGGTGGTCCAGCTCACAACCGGAGTCGAGGATGCCCACAATCACTTGGTCAGAACCCTTGAACAGGTCCCAAGCCGGCGCGACGTTGATGGGGCGGAGCCACTTCTGGTTCACGTAGAGCGGGTCATTCGGAGTCGCGTTGAACTGGCGAATGAACACCGGCTCGGCGTCGCGTACGTAGCGTTCCTTATCGAGAGTCGCCACGGCGGCTTCCACGTTGCCGCGGGCGTTGAGCTTGACGCGGCTCCACCCGATCTGCGGATAGAAAGCCGTTTCTTGGGCGCCCACCTTGCTCAGGATGAACTTCTTCATCGTCGCGCTGAGCGGCCGACCGTTGGCGTAGTTGGCGAACTTGACGTAAATCTCGTCCGCGACGTACGATCCTTGAACCCCGAAGGCACTCGCGACCCCGAGAGTCGCCAGCGCGCTGATCAATAACTTTTTCATTGCGATACTATGACCTTTCCGTTGGCCTGGTATCGAACCGTAGCGGCTCGCCACCACGATGAACAATACCCTGCTAACCCTGAAAATTGCCGGAGTCATGACCCCGATACGTGCAGGACGTGACCACCCTTGCGAATGGTTCGCCCTACTTTGAGAACGAGGCGAGTCGCCAAACTAGTTCCATGCGTTGGGTGGGTGTCGGTGCCGTGGTAGTGGCTCTGGGCATCGCTTTGGGCGCTTTTGGTGCCCACGAGCTCAAAGAAACCCTTACTGCCAACGCTCTCGCCCAGTGGCACACGGCGCAGACGTACCAGATGTGGGGCGGTCTTGGCCTCGTTTTCTGCGGCATTTTGAGTTCAAAACTCGATCTCCGTTGGTCACCCGCGCTTATGTTGGCGGGAGTCATGGTCTTCGCCGGCACCGTGTACGGCTTGGCCCTGGGCGGCCCGCGCTGGCTCGGGGCGATTACTCCCATTGGGGGTGTACTTTTGATTACAAGTTGGGCCTTAGTGGCTTGGCATGCCTTCCGGGCGGAGCCTAACGCTTGACGCCGGGTGCTTCAACCAACCTAAACACCCCTCTC
>CAZDWU010000080.1:0-9417 GCA_964509165.1 uncultured Chthonomonas sp.
TCACTTCACCGACCATTCCCAGATGCCCGAAGACCAGTTGTTCTGCAACTTCACTTCCAGGCGCAGGGCCGTGGTGCGCACGGGCGCAAACTTGATCAGATTCGGCTGATCTTTCGCCACCCCGTACTTCGCGACATCGGCCACGGGCTTCCACTGGTCACCATCCTTGTAGAGCAGCCGCCAGCTTTCCGGCACGCGGCACTCGCCCACCCCGGTGTCATCGAACCAATACAGCATCGCCTCGGAGACGGTGGCCGCCTCGGCAAACTTCATCTCCACCCACTCCTGGGTGCCCTTCTTGGGCCACCAGTGGAAGAAGACGTTGTTGGTATCGCCCATGTAAGCGGGTTCCGCACCATCGTTGATCGCGTTGGGGTTCACCCCACCCGAGGCCGTGATTTGGGCCTTGGTGGCAATGGTCGGGAGCGGGGCCGGGCGGGCTGCATCCAGCCGGTTGGGCAGCCACACCAGCATTTCGCTTCGTCCCCGGTTGGCCCAAGAGTAGTACGGAATCAGGGTCACCGGCTTCGCCGTTTGCTTCACCGATCCGTCCGCCTGCGCGGCGAGGTCCATGGCGGTGGTCTGCAGCGTCACCACGCCGCCCAGCAGGTCGGGCTGCTTTACCACCTTGAGTTCGGCATCATCCGGCAGCATAAAGGAACGGACGCTGTTGGCGTTGTCCACTCCTTCTGCGCAGTACACAATCGGGCCGCGCTGAATGGCCACTCGGCCTTGGTTCATCACCACCTTTTCGCTGGAAACCACCCGACGCACCGGCATGGGCAGGCTGAGGCTGACGGTGTCACCCGTCTTCCATTCGCGGTCCAGCACGGCGTATCCATCTTGCAACTGGATTGCCACATCTCTCCCATTCACCCGCAGGGTCGGCCGGGTCGTGGCGCCCTTGAAGGCATAAAGCTTGGAGGGAACCGCTTCGTTGCGCGCCCAGCCGGGGATGCGCACCATCACCTTAAAGCGACCCGCGCGAGCGGGATCAATCTTGAGACTGATCTCGCCATCCCAGGGGTAGTTGGTTTCCTGCGCCACCTTCACTTGACGGCCGGCGCCCATGTCGATCTCGGCGTGGCCGCTGGCAAAGAGGTTCACGTAGAGCGAATCGCCCCGGTGCGCATAGAAGTACCCCGGCGTGGACGCCATGAATCGGGTGACGTTGCTGGGGCAGCACGCACAGCCGAACCACGGGCTGCGGGCATGCTGGCCAATGCTCTCGAGTGGGTTCGGATAGAAGAACGTCTTGCCATCCAGGGCGACCCCCGAAATCAGGCCGTTATAGAGCGTGCGTTCCAGCACGTCCACGTACTTGGCATCGCCGTGGAGCAAGAACAGTCGCTGGTTCCAATACACGTTGCCGATTTGCGCGCAGGTCTCGCAATAGGCGGTCATGTTGGGGAGTTCGTAGGGTTTGCCAAAGGCTTCTCCGGCCCCCGTGCTGCCAATGCCGCCCGTGATATAGAGCTTGCTTTGCACCACGTCCTCCCAGATGGTGTTGATGGCCTTGAGGTAGTCCTCTTCACCCCGCAGAGCCGCCACATCGGCCATGCCGGAATACATATAAGTGGCGCGGACCGCATGGCCAACGGCTTCTGCCTGCTCGATGACGGGCTTGTGCGCTTGCCAATAGTCACCGCTGCCGCCCCGCGAATCCAGGAAGAGCTTGGAGAGCTCTAGATACTCTTTCTTGCCCGTGATCCGATACAGCTTGCCCAGGCCAATCTCAATGACCTGGTGGCCGGGCCAGATTTTGCGCCCTGGCTTCAGGAAGGTTTCCACCAGCAAGTCCGCCGACTTGGTGGCGATATTGAGGAACGTGCGCTTGCCGGTGGCTTGGTAGTGCGCGGCGGCCGCTTCGTACATGTGCCCCAGGTTGTAGAGCTCGTGGCTGTTGTCTTGCTCCAGCACCCAGCGCTCCTTGCCCGCCCAGGGGTGCGGGGATTCCGGGTTGATGGTGCGGGTGCAATAAAGGTAGCCATCCGGCTCCTGGGCGCTCGCGATGAGGGCAATCAGGTCATCGACGTACTTCTCGAGTTCGGGGTCCGGCTTCACGCTCAGCGCATAGGCGGCACCCTCCATCACCTTGTAAACATCGCTATCGTCGAAGGGATAGCCTGGGGGAGACTTGTCTTCCAGCGGCTCGCCTCGCAGAACCTTGGCCGCCCGCACAAAGAGATCCATCCGCCCCGTTTGCTCGCATTGTTCAAAAGCGTAGGGGATGGTGACCACGCGGTTGGTTTCGATGCGAGGAGCCCAGAACTTGTCGGTGAGATGAACTTGGTTAAACGGGATGGGTTGCACCGGATAGTCCTTGGGGGCTTCGGTTGAGACGATCAACGCGAGAATGAGTGGGGTCATGGTTCCTGCTGCCTCAAGCGGCGGTCGGCTTCTCACAAACCCTGCTCCTCTCGCGTCGCGCCCCGACGAAGCAGAGCACGAGACGGAGGAACAACGGTCCGTGGACGTGATGATGGCACCCTGATTCACTCCTTGTCAACGCACGGACTATGTAAATAGCCGGTTTTGAATGAAGTTCTTCATGAACCCCTTCCGCAGGGTGCAATTGAGGTGCTACACTGGGCGCAACCGGCCTCGGTCGGCCTCAGAGAAGTGCAATGAAACGTGCGTTGTGGCTCAGTCTTTTCGCCTTTGTCGTGATCGGATGCAACTCCGGCGACACCGCCAAAGCCCCCGAGGGCGGCAGCGAAGCCCCGGCCAAACCGGAGGCCGGCAAGAAGCTGGTGGTCGGTTTTTCCCAGATTGGCGCGGAAAGCGATTGGCGCACCGCCAATACCGAAAGCATTCGCAGTGAAGCCGAGAAGCGCGGCATTGACCTGAAGTTTGCTGATGCCCAGCAGAAGGCCGAGAATCAGATCAAGGCCATCAAGTCCTTCATTGCGCAGGACGTGGACTTCATTGCGTTTGCCCCGGTGGTCGAAACGGGTTGGGAGCCAGTGCTGAAAGAAGCAAAGGAAGCCGGCATCCCGGTGATCGTCAGTGACCGCCGCCCGGATGTACCCGAGGACCTTTATGTCACCTTCATTGGTTCGGACTTTGTGAAGGAAGGCGAGATGGCGGCCGAGTGGCTGGTGAAGAAGATGGACGGCAAGGCGAAGATCGCGGAACTGACCGGCACCACCGGCAGTGCCCCGGCCAACGACCGGGCCAAGGGCTTCCGCAATGTGATTGCCAGCCACCCGGGCATGGAGATTGTCTTCACCCAGACCGGCGACTTCACCCGCGCCAAGGGCAAAGAAGTCATGGAAGCGCTGCTCAAGAGCCCGCAGGGTAAGGACATCAAGGCCGTTTACGCCCACAACGACGATATGGCCCTGGGTGCCATTCAGGCGATGGAAGAGGCCGGAATCAAGCCCGGTAAAGACATCATCATCGTGTCGATCGACGGCGTGAAGGCCGCGTTTGAAGCGATGGTGGCGGGCAAGCTGAACTGTTCGGTCGAATGCAATCCCCTCCTTGGCCCCTACCTTTTCGACGCCATTGAAAAGGTGGCGCGGGGTGAGACTGTGCCCAAGCGCGTGGTGATTGAGGATAAGTGGTACGACGAGACCACGGCGGCCGCAGAACTTCCGAACCGAAAGTACTGATGCTTCTCTCGCTTGCCCTCCTTGCGGCGTCGGCCATGCCTTCTCCCGCTCCCAACAAGGTGCCCAACCAAGCTGCTGGCCCCACCCTGACGGTCCATTTGGACAAGCCCGGGGTGGAGGTCAGCCCTCACCTCTACGGCCTCTTCTTTGAAGAGATCAACTGGGCCGGGGACGGCGGGCTATACGCAGAGATGGTCCGGAACCGGGGATTCACTGAAGGCGCCTCGCACTGGATCGCGCCCGAGGGCACTCTCAAAGTGGAGGGCAAGCGAGCGGTGGTCAGCGCGACCACAAAGACGAAGATCGTGAATCCCGGATTTGCCGGGATGGGCGTGCGAAATGGCATGGACTACCGACTGAAACTACGAATGCGCAGTCGAGAGGCCAAGGGGATTGCCGTGCACCTCGCGGAAGGTGAGAAGGTGATCTCCGACCAGATCCGCTTTGAAGTAGGAACCGAGTGGAAGGACACTTCCCTCACACTGAAGGGCAAGGCGACTTCCAACCAAGGCAGTTTGGTCATTGAGATTCCCGCAGGAAGCCAGGTTGAGCTTGAGTGGGTTTCGATGTTCCCGGGCGATGCCGTCAGTGGCATTTTCCGCAAAGACATCTTCGAGACCCTCAAGAAGATGAAGCCAGCCTTTGTGCGCTTCCCCGGTGGTTGCTGGGTGGAGGGCGACACGATGGAGACGGCCTACCGTTGGAAAAAAACCATCGGCCCACTTCATGAGCGGGCGGCCATCTACAACCTCTGGCGGTACCAATCCACCAACGGACTGGGCTACCACGAGTACCTCCAACTCTGCCGCGACCTCGACGCCGTGCCGATGTTCGTAGCGAACTGCGGGATGTCGCACCGCGACGTCATTCCAATGGACAAGATGGACGAATTCGTCCAGGACATCTTGGATGCCATCGAATACGCAAACGGCCCGGTGACGAGCAAGTGGGGCGCTCTGCGCGCGGCCAACGGCAGCCCAGAACCGTTTGATCTCAAATACTTGGAGATCGGCAACGAAAACGGTGGCCCGGCTTACGAGGAGCGGTACGGCCTGATTTACAAGGCGATCAAGGCCAAGAACCCCGAAATCACCACCATCGCCAACGTCTGGGGCGGCTACCCCCAGAAGTCTCCCATCGAGGTGCTTGACGAGCACTACTATTACGATCCGGGGTGGTTCCTGGGGCAGTTCAACCGGTACGACTCCTACGACCGGAATGGACCCAAGATTTACGTCGGCGAATACGCCGTGACTCAAGGCGTGGAGAACGGAAATCTGCGCGGCGCACTGGCCGAGGGCGTCTTTATGCTGGGCATGGAGCGAAACTCCGATGTGGTCAGCATGGCTTCCTATGCGCCTCTGCTCGCGCATCCAGCCGGCAAGGCCTGGAATCCGGACCTCATTTACTTTGACGGCCTCAACATTGTCGAGACCCCTTCATTCCACGTGCAAGCCTTGTTTGCGCAGTACCGCCCGCAGCGCATGCTAAGCACCACGATGAGCCAAGTCCCCACGAGCCGCGAGGTCTTCCCCGCCGGGGGAGTGGGAGTTGGAACCTGGAGCACGAGTGCTGAGTTCCGGGATCTCAAGGTCATCCAAGAGGGCCGCACGGTTTACACCTCGAGCCAAAACCGGATGCAGACGGAATCGGGCAACTGGACCAACCTGAACGACGTGTGGCGGCAAGAGGGCGACACCAACGGAGCGCGTGTCTTTGCCGGTAACCCGCAATGGAAGAGCTACCGCCTAGAGCTCAAAGCGAAAAAGATCAGCGGTGACGAAGGCTTCTTGGTAACCGTAGGCCGGCAGGATGAACGGAACTTCATTTGGCTGAATCTAGGCGGCTGGGGCAATACGCAGCACGCCCTGGAGTGGGCGGTGGACGGCGGAAAGCGGCGCATCGGAACCAATATTCCGGGCCGCATTGAGAGCGGACGCGAATACAACATTGCGGTTGACTACTCCCCCGAGCGCATCCGGTGCTACCTGGATGGCAACCTCATCTTTGACGAGAAGGTGCCGACCCGCCAGGTGGTCTTTGCCAATGTAGGGACGCTGAACGGCGAAACCATCGTGAAGATGATCAATGTGGACTCCGTGCCGCACGATCTGACCCTGAGCATCCCGGGCGGGGCCGAGGTCTTTACGGCAGACGGCACCATGCTCCAAGCCGACGACGACCGGGCGACCAGTACGTTTGAGAACTTGACGGCGTTGGTGCCAAAGCCGATCGCGCGCCGCACGCTTCGGAATAACTCGGCGATCACCCTGCCCCGGCACTCCCTCACCATCTTGCGATTGAAGCGTCAAGCCGGCGAGGACCAAAACTAGACCATGGCTGCCCTGCTCCGCATGACGGGGATCGTGAAGACGTTCCCCGGGGTCAAGGCCCTGCAGGGCGTGGACTTTGAGGTGCAACCCGGAGAAGTTCACGCGCTCATGGGTGAGAACGGAGCCGGCAAGAGCACGCTCCTTAAAGTCCTGACGGGATTCTACGAAGCCGAAGAGGGAGCGATTGAGTTTGAAGGGCAAACCATCCGCCCCCGCTCGCCGCAAGAAGCCACCCAGGTCGGCATCAGCGCGGTGTATCAGGAACTGAGCCTCGCCCCGAATCTGTCCATCGCCGAGAACATCGTGATTGGGCGCGAGCCCATGGGGCCGCTGGGAATCAAGTGGTCCGCCGTGCGCGAACGGGCGCGGGGGGCGTTGGCCCGCCTTGGGCTCGAGTTGGACGTGGACCGGCCCGTAGGGTCGTGTTCCCCGGCCATCCAGCACCTCACGGCCATCGCCCGGGCTCTGGACGTGGATGCCCGGTTGCTCGTACTCGACGAGCCTACGGCCAGCTTGGATGCCGGTGAAGTGGACGCGCTTTTCGAAGTGGTTGGACGCCTGAAGGCGCAAGGGCTGGGCATCGTCTACGTCACCCACTTTTTGGATGAGGTCTACCGCATTGCCGACCAGATCACGGTGCTGCGCAACGGCACCCTGGTGGCCACGGACACCCCGGTGGCTATGCCCCGCCGCGCGCTGGTCGCCAACATGATTGGCCGCGAGGCACCCAGCGAGGAAGGAACCTCCGCCAAGGCCGTGCCCGAGAGCGGTGAAACGATCCTTGCCGCCGAAAATCTGGGCCGGCAACACTCCGTGACAGGCTTGGATTTCACCGTTCGAGCGGGAGAAGTGCTAGGTTTGGCCGGTCTCTTGGGATCGGGAAGGACGGAGGCGCTGCGCCTCCTGTTCGGCATAGATCGCCCCACCAGCGGCCGCCTGAGCATCGGCGGCAAGTCAACTTCCCTCTCCCCCCGGCAAGCCATGCGCAGCGGCATCGGCCTGTTGCCCGAAGAGCGCAAGCACGAGGGCATCTTCCCGAACCTCAGCGTACGCGACAACATGATGATGGTGGCGCAGGTGCAGCGGGGGTGGCTCTCCCGGGTTCCCTCTCGTGAATTCGCCCAAGCCGAAGCGATGAAGGAAGAATTGCGCATTGCTACCCCAGACCTCGATCGTCCCATCGGCGGGCTCAGCGGAGGCAACCAGCAAAAAGCGCTCTTGGCCCGATGGCTCATTTCCAAGCCCCGGGTGTTGCTGCTGGATGAACCCACCCGAGGGATTGATGTGGGGGCCAAGTTCGAAATCACGGGCCTGGTGGAACGGCTCCGGCAACGGGGCATGGCCTTTGTGATGGTCAGCTCGGAGCTCAGCGAAATTGTGCAAAGCAGCACCAAAGTTTCAATCTTGCGAGACCGGCGCATGGTCGGCGACGCCACGGAGATCACGGAAGAAGCGATCATGAGCCAAATCGCGGAGGGTGGCGAATGAAGGCTTACCCCTGGCGGTACTCCCTGGCCCTGCTGGGCTTGGTGCTGCTGTTCAATGCGATTTTCACGCCGGGGTTCCTCGCCATTGAAATCCGAGATGGGCGACTCTTCGGTTCGCTGATTGATATCTTCAACCGCGCCACCCCGGCCGCGTTGCTGGCCTTGGGCATGGCCCTGGTGATTGCCACGGCAGGGGTGGACCTCTCGGTGGGGGCCATCATGGCCATCAGCGGGGCGGTGGCGGCCGGGCTGGTGGTGCAGCCCCCGGACTTCCTTTTGCACGGCATGGGGGTGCAGCCCGTGGCGGTGGCGATGAGCGTAGCCGTGCTGGCCGGGGCCGTGTGCGGGCTGTTCAACGGGGTGTTGATCGGGTTCTTCCGGATTCAGCCCGTGGTGGCGACTCTCTTGCTCATGATCGCCGGGCGAGGGGTGGCGCAGCTGTTGACCAACGGCCAGATCATCACCGTGCCCGGGGACGACTTTGCGGCCCTGGCGATTGGCACCACGCTGGGCTTGCCGAACCCGATTTGGATCCTCGCCGCGATGGCGCTGTTCTTTGGTGCCCTCACGCGTCTAACGGCTTTCGGTTTGTTCGTGGAGGCCAGCGGCGACAACCCGACAGCTGCCCATTACGTCGGCATCAATGGTAAGACGCTGCGCCTGGCGGTGTACACACTTTCCGGGCTCTGCGCGGGGGTGGCGGGCATCATTGCCGCTTCCAACATCAAGGCCGCCGACGCCAACAACGCGGGTCTCTACTTGGAACTCGATGCGATCCTGGCCGTGGCCGTGGGGGGCACCGCCATGACCGGCGGGAAGTTCAGCCTGGTGGGGGCGCTGATTGGGGCGGTGCTGATGCAGGCCGTCACCACCACCATCCTCACGCGCGGCATCGGCACGGAGGTGACGCTCATCATCAAAGCCCTGGTGGTCGTGGCCGTGTGCTTGCTGCAGTCGCCGTCTTTCCACGAGGCGCTCCGCCGCCGGAGGACCGCGTGAAAGGGCTCCTGACCAAAGAGCGCCTGCCCATGCTCGCCACGGTGGTGGTGTGCGTGCTGCTCTATGTGGCATCGGGGATGGCGTTCCCGGGGTTCTTCTCGCCGCGCGTGGCGGTGAACTTCCTCGATGACAACGCGTTCCTCGGGGTCATCGCGGTGGGGCTGACCTTTGTCATCATTACGGGCGGAATCGACCTCTCGGTGGGCAGCGTGGCGGGGGCGTCGAGCATCCTCACGGCGGTGCTCATCCATCGCCACGGCGTTCACCCGGTGGCGGCCATGGCGGCGGGGGCGGGGTTTGGCCTGGTTCTGGGGTTGGTGCATGGCGTACTCATTGCGCGGTTCAAATTGACGCCGTTTTTGGTGACCTTAGGGGGCTTGTTCTTGGCGCGAGGGGTGGCCTTGGCCATCAGCCGGGAATCGGTGCAGATTGATGACCCGCTGGTGTCAACACTGGCGAGCGAGGGCATCAAGTTCGCCAAGGGAGTGACCCTGACTTGGAACGGGATTGCCTTCTTGCTGTTTGTGGTTTTGGGGATCGTGGTGGCGCGGCAGACGCGGTTCGGGCGGACGGTGTATGCCATTGGTGGGAACCCGAACTCAGTGGGGGCCATGGGCTTGCCGGTGACGGCGACGCTGGTGAAGGTGTATGCCTTCAGCGGGCTGTGCGCGGGGCTGGGGGGCGTGATGTTTGCCACCTATACGGCCTCGGGGAATGCCCTCTCCGGCACGGGGCTGGAGCTGGATGCGATTGCGGCGGTGGTGATTGGCGGGACGCTGCTGACCGGGGGCTACGGGTCCGTGGTGGGGACGCTCTTTGGGGTCCTGACGCTGGGGATTATCCAGACGGCAATCACGTTCCAGGGGACGCTGAGTAGCTGGTGGTCCAAGATTGTGATTGGGGCGCTGCTGCTGATGTTCGTGTTAATCCAGAAAGGGATTGAGCGCACGGGTCGGGAGTAGATCTTCAGTTCGGCGAGGG
>CAZDWU010000081.1:0-9338 GCA_964509165.1 uncultured Chthonomonas sp.
GACCCCAGCACCGGCATCGTCTACCAAACCGAGGACCACAAAACGGCGGGCTTCTATCGCTACATCCCCCACGTGTACGGCAAGCTCGCCGAGGGCGGCAAGTTGCAGATGGCCAAGGTGAAGGGCCGCGACCTGGTGGACACGCGCAAGGGCCAGCCCAAGAACGTGACCTACGAAATCGAGTGGGTGGACATCAAGAATCCCGACCCGAGCAACGCCTGGAGCGACTCGCTGGCGCTGGGCAACCAAGGCCGCGAGGAGGGCGCGATGACGTTCGGGCGCTTGGAAGGGGCGTGGTACGCCGAGGGCGCGATCTTCCTGAACAGCACCGACGGCGGCGATGAAGGGCTGGGCCAGGTGTGGCGCTATACGCCCATGGGCGAATCGCGCGGCGAACTGACTTTGTTGTTCGAATCGCCGAGCGCGGACGTCCTGGATGCGCCGGACAACCTTTGTGTGTCGCCCCAGGGGTCGCTCGTGATCTGCGAAGACGGCAAGGACACGCAGTACGTGCGCGGCCTCAACAAGGACGGGCTGATCTTTGACTTTGCCCTCAATGTCTTGAACGGCAGCGAGTTCTGCGGCGCGACGTTCAGCCCCGATGGGCGAACGCTGTTCGTCAACATCCAGACCCCCGGGATCACCTTGGCGATCTGGGGGCCGTGGGAGCGGGGCGCGTTCTAATCCCAATCGTAGGGGTTATCGCCCCGCGCCCAGAGATAGGACACCAATTGCCCGGCGTGATACGATTCGTGCCGGGCAATGAAGCTGAAGAGGGCAGCGGCCGTGACCGTCTCTAATCCGAGATACCCCGCGAATCCCGCGCTGACTTTCACTTGGGCGCTGAGCTCTTCTTCGGTGGATTGGTCAAGCAGTTGAAACGTGAGCGCACGGGTCTCATCCAGCATCTTCATTAGTTCGGCCACGGTTTTGGCGGCCCAGAGCGGGGCGTCTTCTTCATCCGGGTTGCCCGAGGCCACGCCTCTTAACCGGTCGGTTATGGACCGCTCGGTGCTAATCATCTCTACAAACTGACCATGCACCGTGCGCATCCCCTCGGCGGGCGCCCACGGCAGCAAGTCGTCGTTAAGGTGGGGATAGGTTTCGGCGAGGTCCGAGCGCACGGAATGAAGCTGCGCGCGGAGCAGTTCCTTGAGGGGCATGCGTCAGTCTATCCCCCCGTGACATTACGGGGAAGCTACATGCGGGAAACCTCTGGCCGAATACTTGAGTAATCATAATCACTCCCATGCGGCGCGCGTTCACTCTCATTGAACTCCTGGTGGTCATCGCCATCATCGCCATCCTGGCGGCGATCCTGTTCCCCGTGTTCTCGCGCGCCAAGGATGCGGCCAAGGCCACGGCCGGAATTGCGCAGATGCGCCAGCTCGCGGCCGGCGTGATGATGTACGCCGGTGACTACGACGACTACCCGGTGCCCAGCACCAATTACGATGCGCCCACCTCGGACCCCAACCGCATCTGGACCGTGCCCATCTTGCCCTACCTCAAGAACAAGGAGATTTTGATCGCGCCGGGGGCCAACACCAGCCAGTACGCCACCGACTGGAACACCCGCCAGCGCCAGAGTGTGGGCTACAACGACGTGATGGCCATTTCTACGCTGATTGGGAACACCGCCGACCGCATCTGCTTTGATGGTGAGGTGCGCTTTGGGTGTTCGGCGTTCTGGAATGCCGCTTCGTTTGGGCAGATGGAAGAAACCGCGCGCATTGGCCTCTTTGCCAACACTCCGCACGGCAACGGAGGCAAGTATCGCGGCTTTGTGTTCGGAGCAGATAACGGCACCGTGTATCGTCCGGACTACACGTCTTTCACCTCATTGGATCAGGCTGTGCCGCTGGCCTCGGGTGAGGACCTGGTGCAGGTAATGGGCAACGCGCCACAGAATCTGGGTGCCAATGAACTGAAGCCGATCATCGGCCGCTACAATAAGGCCGGGAAGGACGGACGCACTCCGGTAGTCTTTGCCGATGGGCACACCAAGTCCATCTTGGCCTCTCAGATCGCCAACGGCAGCTCAGGAATCATCTGGCGCTTCCGCTAATCTGACCGTTTGGTGAGGGCCTGCAGCAGCAGGTCCGGCCGCTGGCTACCGATCAGCATCGTCCGGCCACTTTTCAGGTAGAGCATGACACCCAGGTTGCCGCGCGCGTTGAGCGCGGTAACCGGGATGCCTCGGACCCCCCAACCCCCGTACTCTCGGATGGGGTTGTATTGAACGGCTTTGGCTTCGAGGATCTCGGTGCGGGGCATGCGCCACCGATAGGTGCGGATGTAGCCAAAGTGCACACGGATTTCCTGTTCGTCCACCTCCGTCGTCATTTGAAAAATGAGCGCATAGACCAAGCCCATGCTGAGGGCGGTTCCCCCCAGGGCAAGGAGCGCGGTGCGGAGCGATTCGCCTTCGGCGTAGAGCGCTCCCGCCACCGCCACGACGGGCAGGGCCATCAGTAGCTCCGCCCACAGCGGAAAGCGTTGGCGCTCGGTGAAGTGGGTCAATACTCTGAGGACGAGGTAGAGAGGGGTGCGGTTGCGTTGGGCAGATTAAGAGCTTTAAGCAGCTGATCGGGATGCTGACTACCGACCAGCATTGTGCGCCCATTCTTGAGCTTTATCAGCACTCCCAGGTTCCCGCGAGTACAAAGTGCATTTGTGGGAAATCCTTGTATGCCCCTTCCGCCGTACTCCTTTAGCGCATTGTATTCAACAACCTTTGCCTCAACGATGTCTCTACGAGATGCTGTCCAACAATAGACGGGAAAGTAGCCAAAAATCACTCGAATCTCGCGGTCGTCTACCTCGGTAAACATCCAGTAAAAGCAAAGGTAGCCCAAGCCGGAGAAGCCGGAAAAGAAATAAACCAATAGGAAGGGGCTTTCATCAAAGGATCTGGAGTGAAAAGAAACAAGAGCGGCAATGGCTATTGGGACAAGAAGTAGTAATTCTGCCCATAGGTCATAGCGTTGGCGCTCGAAGTATTGGGTCACTCCACATCCATTACGGAACGAAGGAGGGCTTAGGTTGCGAGCTCAGTGCCTTCGGCCATCGCCTTGATGCGCCCTACAGCTTCGGCCCACGTCGCGTCCATCCAGTCGTACATGTCTTCCGTAACCTGGCACTTGACATGAAGCGTGTAAACGTCCGGGCCACCTTCTAGCACGTAGCCTTCCTCGCAGCCCGCCCACGCGGCCACCTCGGGCGTGTTAAACATGTCTTGATCGGCCTGCACAAAACCCTTGTGTCGGAAGGTGACATGGTGGCTCGCCTCGTAGGCCACCACCTCCGAAACCATCCCGCCGCGCACACCATTCTCATCCAGGCCAATGAACCGCACCGTGTTCCCCACGCGCCACGCCCCTTCATAAAACGTACCTACGCAGAACGGTTCACACCATTTGGTGTAAGTCTCGGGCGATTCGATCACGTTCCAAATGGCGGCCCGGTCTCCCCGGATTTCAACCGACTTCTCAATCGTCTTGATCACGACCGGCCCAAGATCGCATCCATCGCGCGGGATGCGTTCGCGCAGCGCACCAGCGGGTAGTGGGCGTAGTAAGGGATCATCTCCGCTACCACCGGGCCTTCATAGCCAATGTCAGCGATGGCCTGCATCACATCCGGCCAGGGCACATCGCCTTCCAGCAGGTCCACAAAACCGTCAATGGTGCCCACGGCCCGCCGGAAATCCTTAAAGTGAATCCCCACTACCAGCGGCCCCAGGGTGCGCAGCCAGTCTTGCGGGTGGCCAAAGGGCATCAGGTTCGCTACGTCCACGTAAGCGCCCACCGCCGGACTTTCCACCGATTGGATGAAACTGCGCATCTCAGCGGGGGAGAGCAGAAATTTGTTCCACACGTTCTCAATGCCCATGCGTACGCCGCAGGCTTCCGCGGTCGGCGCCACGGCCTTCAGGCCTTCGCGGGCGTAGTTCAACACTTCGTCGTAGGGTTGGGCGGCGCGATCCGGCAAGAAGAAGACATCCACCGCCCCCGGGATGGTGAGCAGAGTGCGCGCGCCCAGCCAACCAGTAATCTGCACCATGGCCGTCAGCTCTTCGCGGGCCTGTTGGCGGCTCCCCGCATCGGCATTGCCCAGCGCATTGCCCCAATAGAGGCCCGAAGCGACGCTTGCAATCCGCACGCCAGCATCCGCCGCCTGCTGCAGAATGCGCTGGCAATCGGCCTCCGTGGTGGCGGGGGTCAGGTCTCCAGCCCCGCCAATGCACACCTCCACGGCCTCAAATCCATGCGCCTTGGCGTGGGCAAAGAACTCGGTGATCGGCATCGCGCCTTCTAACCCGCCGGGGTACGACCAGTAGTTGATGGACTTGAGAAGCATGGCTGGGTTCATTCTTGCAGAATCGTGCCGTCTCCTGCATCACCCTTCGCATAATGAGCTGTGGATTCGCCGCTCCCCTTTGGCTTCGAACCCGATGAAGAGCTGGCCGGCGGCTACTGCTCGCGGGTGTGGGCGACGGCGGATCGGGTCCTCAAAGTGCCGTGGCGAGGGGAAGAGAGGGAATCCGGGGCTCGGGCCGCCCTGCGCATAGCGGGGCGAGGAGGGCCGACCATCCACCACCACGACCCCACCACCGGGGCCTTGCTCATGGATCGGATCGTCCCCGGCACGGCCTTACACCTAGCGGACCTTGGGGAACACGAGATGGACCAACTCTGGGCGGGTTTCGTCCGGCCGTGGCAACATCTTCCGACGGACGGGATGGTGCCGCTCAGCGAGTTCTTTGCCGACACTCCGCTCGCCGCCTTGCGCGACGAACTCTTGGCCTCCAGCCCGGACCCGGTGTTCCTCCACGGTGACTTGCACCACGAGAACATCCTCGCCGGCCGCGGGGATTCCTATTGGGTGATTGACCCCAAGGGGCTGGTCGGTGATCCCTGCTTTGAAGCCGCCGCCTGGCTTCGCAACCCCCGCACGCAGTCCCGAGAACCCCAAGAGCTCGAAGCCCGCCTCAACCGCCGCCTTGAATTCTTGTCCACCACATTCGGCTGGGATCGGTGGCGTATGCAGGCCTGGACTTTGCTCACGCTCGACGACCCGAACGATCCGCCCGACCCGGACACCCTTTGGGACGACTTGCTCCAACTCCTCCGCGGCCGGTTCAAGTTCGTCTAGAGCAAGCATAAAAAAACCCGCCCGGTGGGAACCGAAGGGCGGGTAACCGCTTGAATACGAGATTCAAGTTTTTGGGGTCGCTTTGATCTGGTCACGGTGTCGAGGACAATCGCGCCAGAAGCTTGACTTCATTCTGCACGATCTATGTGCATTCCCGCATCCCCACTTTCAGGGGGTGCCTTCAGCAGCTTCACCATCAGCTCGGCTCGAGTGCGGACGCCCACCAGTTCGTAAAGCTCGCGCACGTAGGAGTGAACGGTGTGGTGGCTGAGGCCTAGGCGCTGGGCGGCCCGCTTTTCGGTGTCGCCGTTCATCAAGCACGACACCACTCGCCGGAGCCGAAGCGGCAGATCAAGAATGAGCATGGCGTCCGCGCTGGGGCTGCTGAACCACAGCCGGTGGAGGAGAGGGCCGAGCACCATCAACAGGTAGAGCGCAAAGTCGCGCTGAGCTTCGGTGAACGGTGCGGCTCCCGTCTCGCGGCAAAAACAGAGGCTATAAACACTGTCGTCGGCCAGGGGTATCCCCTCTTCATTGACCGCCGGAATTGTGGCCAAGATCGTCGCATCTTGCTGCGCGAGAATGCGAAACTTCTTATAGAACTCAGAGTCGTACCATTCGGTATCCGTCACCAGATCCTCGCGGCGGTGGCAAAAGGGCTCTCGGTTGAGCGGCAACCGCCGCAACTTTGAAAAGTGCGGATCGGGATATTCCTCAATATTCTCAAAGTAATCTTGCAGGGCGACGAGTTCTTTGGGTTGCCAATAGCCGAAGTCACGCAAACGCACTACTTCCGCCCGTGCGTCCTCTGGCTTTCGCAGTAAGCCCACCACGCCGGCGACGGCGGAGACATGCTCAAGCGCTCCGTTCAGGATATACGCAATCTGGGCATCGGCCTGCGGGCCGACTTGCGCGCCTCGAATCAGAAGCTGGCCAAGTTCAACCGAGAGCTCGAAAGTCTGTTGAGTGGACGCTTCGGTACGGTAGGGCATGGAGGTGACTGCCAACCATTATGCCCCAACTGCCGGAAATGTGCGCGTCATGGAAATCATAAGGGGGGCATCTAAGATGCCCCCGATACTTCCCACAGTGAGTTGATAGCCTAACGGCTATTCATAGTCGCCATGATGGAACCCCACTGGGCAATGGCGATAATTGCGGATACAACAACCAAGACAATCGCCACGGTTTGGGCGGTTTTGGCTCCCGGGTTCCCCTTTTCGGCCGCGCGCTTGGCGTGGATAAAGGAGCCGATGTAAGCCGGGCAGCAGCACAGCAAGCCGACCGCCGAATAGATGTAAGACTTGGTGATGTCCCCCGAGCCGTCATCGCCGCCGGCTACGCCCCCTGTGCGCGGGTAAGGGTTTTGATAGGGGTTATAAACCTGGTTGTCCGGGCCCGGGCCGGCCGGTTGCGCGGGTTGCGCATAGGGGTTTTCGGTACCCGTGGGCGCACCCGTCGTGGCTCCCGGGGTGGCATAGGGGTTGATCGTATCGGCGGGGGTGGTCGGTTGCGCCGGGGCCGGGAACGTGAGTCCCGTCACCACCATGGCCTTCATCCGTTCGCCGGTCTCCACGACCTCTACGTCCATGTCCGGGGTCACCCGGCCTTCGTTTACCCAGGTCTGCAGGACATTGAGGTCGGCAGGACCAAATTTTTGTCCATCCGGGAAGATCACGTAGTAGTTCATGGGTCGAGACGAATCTTACTCGCTTGGCCCGTCTCTTGCAATACAAGTCCGTTACTCTGGTCATGAAGAACTCCTCCCAACCGCTTACCCTTGGCCTCTTGGTCAGCTTGGCCGTGGCCTTTGTGGTCAGTTGGATTCCCAACTCACCGGTCATGGCGAGTTTGGCGCTGTTCACCGACCCCGGTGCCATGCGCCCGTGGGCGTTCTTGACCTACCCGTGGGCGGTGCCAGGCAATGGCAACGCGCTGTTCTTCTATCTCCTCATGGGCCTGTGGCTGTGGGGCATTGGCGGCCAACTCGAGCGTGCCACCAATGCGCGCACCTACATCGCCCTGTGGCTTGGGGCGGCGCTGGTGCACGGCCTCACCTATTACTTGGTGGCGCAGGGGATGAAGGAAGTGTTCTTGGCCGGGCCGGGCCTGCCCATTGCGTTCTTTGCCGTGTATCTCGGGGGCCGCTACCCGCAGCAGGCCATCAGCTTCTTCGGGGTGATCCCGATGACGATGAAGATCGTCGCGACCTTGGTGGCGGTGCTGACGTTCTTCGGCTACGGCACCGGCGCCCCCATGCTGGGCCTCGCCGCCGTGGCCCCGCTGGCCCTGGCCTGGGGGCTAGGCAGCCGCCAGTGGCAATTGCATCCGGGGCGATCCCGCGCGGACATCAAGTTTGAGCGTAAGAAGGAAGCGGAGTTCGACCAGTTCCGCGATGAGGTCCGACGCCGCGAAATCGAGCGGGAAGAAAAGGAACGCCTCCGCCGGCTGTTTGAAAGCAGCCTGGATGACGGAGACGATTCGGCCAAGTCGCGCTAGATCAGCGCTTCAGCAGTTCTTCGATCTTGGCGCGGAAGGCGTCGCTGGACGGGTTGTCGCGGCTACCAAAGCGGTGGATCACATCACCCTTCGGCCCAATGACGAACTTGGCGAAGTTCCACTCGATCTCGCGGTTCTCCGTCTGGCTGGTCAGCCACTTGTAGAGCGGGTGCATGTCGTCGCCCTTCACTGAGATCTTGCTGAACATCGGGAAGGTCACGTCGTACTTGCCCGTGCAGAACTCCAGAATCTCGGCGTCAGTGCCCGGTTCTTGGCCGTTGAAGTTGTTGGCGGGGAAGCCCAGCACCACCAGCCCCTGGTCCTTGTAGTCTCGGTAGAGCTTCTCCAGCCCTTCGTATTGCGGCGTTAGGCCGCACTTGCTGGCCACGTTCACCACCAGCACCGTCTTGCCCTCGAACTTGCGCAGGGAGACGGGCTTCTGGTTGATGTCCGTCATCGTGAAATCGTAAAGGGTCGCGGCGTTCGGGGTCATGGTCATGGCGGCCAGCAGGGCAATGGTCATATCTGCATTCTACGGGGGTTTGCAATCGTTTCATGCCATTTCGCCCCCCAATTGTCCCAAACCTCTCTTGATTTGCCCAAAACCTGGCGTATGATTTAGCCAAGGCTAAAAATGAAAGGCGGCTTTTCCTCGGTTTCTTGGTGGCTTATGGGCGCCGTGTTGCTGCTCGCGGGGCTCGGGAGTGGGTGCCGGCCGGCCGCCACGTCCGCCCCGGCTCCCGAAACTGAAGGCCGCCAGACGCCCATCCGCGTGGTAACGACGGTGGCGATGCTGGAGGAGATCGTGCGCACGGTGGGCGGCGATCGCGTGGAAGTCCAGGCCCTGATGGGTCCGGGTGTGGACCCGCACCTCTACCGCGCCACGGCCCGAGACACCGAGCGACTGGACCAAGCCGAACTCATCGTGGCGGTGGGTTTGCACCTGGAAGGCAAGCTGGATGACATCCTCGCCCGCCAAACCCAGCGCGGCAAAACGGTGGTCATGGCGGGGGAAACTCTGCCCGAATCCATGCGCCTGAAGGTGGAAGCCGGCAAGGACGACCCGCACATTTGGCACGACCCCATCCGTTGGCAAGAGGTGGTGGACCCCATTCGCGAAGCCCTGACCAAGCTCGATCCCGAACACGCCGACGAGTTCACCATCCGCGCTGAGGACTACATTCGCGCCCTGAATGAGCTGGATGGCGAGGCCGAATTGGCCCTCAAGGACATCCCCGAAGAGCGCCGCGTGCTGATCACGGCCCACGACGCCTTCCGCTACTTTGGCGACCGCTACAAGATCGAAGTGCGCGGTATCCAGGGCATCAATACCGCCAGCGAGGCCTCCGCCCGCGACATCATGGAACTCGCCGATTTCATCGTGGCTCGCAAGATTCGCGCGATCTTTGTCGAGTCCAGCGTGCCCCCGGCAACGATCGAAGCTCTGCAGAAAGCCGTGCGAGCCCAGGGGCACGATGTGAAAATCGGCCCGAGCCTGTACAGTGACGCCATGGGCACCCCCGGCACGCCGGAAGGGAACTACATCGGCATGTTCCGGCACAACCTCAAGGCCATATCTGAGGCCCTGAAGTGAGCACCGCCGCCCCGCTGACGGTCCGAGACCTGACGGTTGCCTACGGCGACCGCCCCGCCCTCTGGGATGTGGATCTCGAGATCGCACC
>CAZDWU010000082.1:0-5536 GCA_964509165.1 uncultured Chthonomonas sp.
CTGAGCGTGGTGCCCATGCCTTTCCACTGCGGGTTAGCGCGGGCGCGGTCCAGCACAAAGCGGTTGGCGGCCAGCGTGGCTTGCAGGGCGGCGGTTTGGACCGACTCGCTGGGGTGAGCGTAGTACACGTCCAGCCAGGTCTTGCAGGCGACTTCGCTGGCGATCTGGCCCGCTTCGTGGCCGCCCATGCCGTCGCACATGATGAACACGGAACCCCGGCGCGCGGCATCGGCGTCGGTGTCGGGGAGATAGAACTCGGCCTTGTCCTCGTTGTTCTCGCGCACCCGGCCCATGTCGGTCTTCTGCGCGACTTGCACTTGCAGGCGCACCTTCAGCTCAGTGGCGGGCGCGATGGTTTCGACGGCGTAATCGGCGGTGATATCTTCCATCATGCGCCTCGGTAGCGGATCCGCAGAGTGAGCTGGCCGATCTGAATCTCGTCACCGTCTTGAATGCGGGTGCGTTGCCCGGTGGCGAGCTTGGCGCCGTTCACACTGGTGCCGTTGCTGCTGCCGGTGTCGGTGAAGTAGACGGCATCCGGGGTGAGGTCAATCGTGCCGTGCGATCCGCTCACGTACGGGTCGGCCACCACTACGTCGTTCCCGTCGCGACGACCAAAGGTCTGGACACCTTCGCGCAGGGGGATCTCCCCGTTGGGGGTCACCAGCCAGGCACGCACGGTGTCTTCGCCGGGGGTCATGGGGGCGGCGGCCATGGCCATGGTGCGGCCTCCGCTCGGCATCAGGGTGCGGGCGGCTTGGCCGGGTTCTTGGATGCGCACCACGTGCCCACCAAACTCCACGCTTTGCCCAGGCGCCACGCTCTGCACCTGGCCCACGGCCAGCGGCTGGCCATCCACCTTGGTGCCGTTCGTGCTGCCAAGGTCTTCGATCGTAAATCCATCATCGGTGGCGGTGAGGCGGGCGTGCTGGCGGCTGATGCGGTTGTCATCAATGGCGATGTCGCCCTTGCGGCCCACCAGGTTTGCCCCCGGGCGGATGGGGTGCTCGCGGCCGGTTTCATCCACCAGCACGGGCAGGCGGACGCTGGGCGCGCCGAAGGCGTCACCATCCAGCGCCATCGCAAAGATGAGGCCGCATTCGTTGCACGCCATCAATCCGGGCGGATTGAAGCTCTTACACACCGGGCACTGCACCGGCACGATGGTCTGGGTGACCTGGAGCGACGGACCGCCGCCCATCAGCGTGCGGTTGAGGTCCACCGGGGGGCCACCGCCCATTACGGTTCGGTTCGGGTCCATGTTCATTACGGGGCCTCGGTAACAGCGGAAACGATGGTATCGCCCCGGCGCAGAGCGTCCACCACGGCTTGCCCACTCGTGACGTTGCCAAACACGCAGTAGTCATTATCCAGGCCGGGTTCCGGCTCTAGCGTGATGTAGAACTGCGAGCCCGCTGTGTCGCTGCGCACGGAGTTGAGGGCCATGGCCACGGCGTACTGGTTGTGGCGCAGGGGGCTGGCTTCGAACGGGATGGTGTAGCCGGGGCCACCGGTGCCGATGCGCGGGTCGGTGAGGGGCAAAGTCTTGGTGAGCGGGTCGCCACCTTGGATGACAAAGCCGACTTCGTAGCGGTGCAGGATGATGCCGTTGTAGAACTGCTGGTTCACCAAGTCGACAAAGTTGGCCACGGTATTGGGAGCGGCGGAGGTGTCCAGGCTCATCACAATCTCGCCGCGCGTGCCGAAGTTCATGCGCACCCGGGGGTTCGCGACGATCACGCCGTTGACGGTGGCGAGCTTGCTGTTGTCGGCTTCGCTGCGGGCCGTGACGGTGTAGGCACCCACACCAGCCGGGCGGAAGAGCCCGTCTTGGTCAATGGTGCCACCGGTGGCCTCCCAGCTCACGCGGCGGTTGGTGGTGTTCTGCACGTCGGCGGAGAACGTAAAGCGGCTTTGCGGGGCCATCACGGGGCCAGCTCCGGGCGTGATGCGCACCGTCACGCCATCCGTCACGGCGACGTTGGCGGTGGCGTTGATGCCCGGAGCCCCCGCAAACTGCGCGCGCACCGTGTAATTGCCCGGCGTGGTGGGGGCGGTGTAACGACCACCACTGGTAATCGTGCCCGCGCTGGCGCTCCATTCGATGGTCACACCTTCGCCCCCCACGGCAAAGGCCGTGAAGTCCAGGCTTTCGCCAATGCGGACCGAAGCGGTGGAAGGAGAAATCCGCAGGGATTGAGGAGGGGTCGTCGAGACGGATGTGGCCCCCGCACATCCCCAAATCAGGAGCAAAAAGGCCACCCACCACCACGAGCCGAGCGCGCGCCGCATAGGCTGGTTGTACCTAATCCAAACGTCACGCTCTACCCGGTGGGGGGCGAACTCGGCGTCTCACAATTGTAACTATGACCACGGCCCCGGTTTCATCCACGCAAGGCACCGCATTTCCCGGCCCCGTTTCGGCGGCGATGCTGGACGAAATGCGCAACTACGTGATCTACGATCCGTACCCGTTTGTGCTCGATCTGGCGAAAGGGAAGGGCATGGAATTGGAGACCGTGGATGGCCAGCGGTTGTTCGACTGGGTGGGCTACTACGGCTCGCGCTTGCTGGCGCACAACCACCCGGATATGGTAGAGCCCGAGTTTTTGCAGCGGCTCGGCATGGTGGCCACGCACAAGGTGGCGAACCCCGACTTCTTGACGCCCGAATGCTTGGCGTACTACCGCATGCTGCACCGGGTGGCCCCGGAGAGCATGCGCAACGACCACCTGGAGGTCTACGCCGTGAATAGCGGGGCCGAAGCGGTGGAGAACATGATGAAGTACTTGGTGTCGCGGTTTAACTGCAAGCACCGCGCCGCCGGCACCACCCCCACGGCCCGGCGCTTTGTGTACTTCGATCGCGCGTTCCACGGCCGCACGGTGTACGCCCTGGGCGTGACGCAAACGATGGACCCAGTGGCGACGCAAGACTTCCACGGGCTCATCAGCGGCGGCAACATCAAGCTGCCGTTCCCGGCGCTGGATACCGACAAGACGGAATCGGAGAACCTGCGCGCCAGTCAAAACGCTCTGGACATGCTGGATATGGTGTTGCAGCAGATGGCCAGCGAAGTGGTCGGCATCATCGTCGAGCCGATCCAGGGCGCGGGCGGCCAGCGCATGGCGTTGCCGTCGTTCTTCCGGGGCCTGAGCGAGCTGGCCCACAAGCACGGCGTGGCCTTGGCATTCGACGAAGTGCAGACCGGGCTGGGCGCGACGGGTCGCATGTTTGCCATCGACCACTTTGACCTGCCTTACGCCCCGCTGGCGGTGGCCACGGGTAAGAAGTTCGGGGCCGGCGTGATCTACATGAAGGAGCCTCTGGAAGAGGTCGGCGTGCTAGATAGCACCTGGGGCGGCACCCTGGCCGACATGGTGCGGGTGGTGCGCGAGATGGAGATCATCGAGCGGGATGGGCTGATTGAGCACGCCGCCCAGATGGGCCATGAGATCAACCGGGCTCTGCGCGCTTTGCAACTCCGCCACCAAGGCATCGTGCTGAACGTGCGGGGGATGGGGCTGTACCAAGGGTTTAGCTTGGATAGTTCGGAACGCAAGTCGGCGGTGGTGCGCACGGCCCTGCGCGAGCACGGGCTGCTGCTGCTGGGCGCCGGGGAGCGCAGCATCCGCCTGCGCCCGAACCTGAATGTCACTTCCGAGGACGTGGAGCGGCTGATCGCCATGCTGGATGAAATCCTGACCGCCGTGGCCAACGAGCCGCTGCGAAAGGAACCCAGCGCCTAGCGCTCAGATGCGGCGGCGGCGCTTCTTCACCTTGGGCGGAACCAGGGTGCGGAGCTCCGCCAAGTCGCCGAAGCACAGTAGCCGGTCGCCGGAGAGAAGCTCAAACGAGGCATCCGGCACCGCCATCGTTTGCCCATCACGCTCTACGGTGAGCACGAGAATGTCGCGCTCGCCCAGGCCGCTACTGCCGATGCGCTGGCCCGTGAGCGGGTTATGGGGGCCAAGCTGGATCTCGACCACCCCGTGCCCATGGGCGACGGTCATGCGTTCGCGCAGGTCGAGCTCGGGGAAGGCGACCTGCTCGTTGATGTAATCCACGATGATGCCGGCGATGTCCTTGCCGGTGGCTTTCTCGATGCCTTCCAGGCCCGGGCTGGAATTGACTTCGATGATTTGAGGGCCATCGGTGCCCTCCAGCATGTCCACGCCGGCGATCCGCAGACCGAGGATGTGGGCGGCGCGGATGGCGGCTTCGGCGTAGGCGGGTTCCAGGTCAATGGCCTCGGCCTTGCCGCCCCGGTGGAGGTTGCTGCGGAACTCTTGCCCCTGCGCTACGCGGCGCATGGCCCCCACCACCTGGTTGCCCACCACAAAGGCTCGGACGTCGCGGCCCTTGCTTTCGGCCACAAATTTTTGGATGAGGACGCTCTGCTTGGCCCCCTGCATGGCTTCCACAATCGCCTCGGCGATCTTATTGGACTCGGCGAGGATCACCCCGACGCCCTGGGTGCCCTGCATCATCTTGATGATGACGGGGGCGCCGCCGACCCGGTCAATCGCCATGAGAATGTCGGCTTGGTTGCGGACAAACATGGTGGGGGCAATGCCGATGTCGTGCTTGGAGAGAATCTGGAGAGCACGCAGCTTGTCGCGGCTGTTGCCGATGGAGTTGGCGGTGTTGGCGACGAACACTCCCATCTGCTGGAATTGGCGCACCACGGCCGTGCCGAACGTGGTGACGCTGGCCCCGATGCGCGGCACCACCGCGTCCACTTCGCCCAGGCGGCGGCGGCGGTAGAGAAGACCGGGATTCTCCTGCTCCATGCTGATGGCGAACTGGAGGGTATCGAGGACCTGAACCTGGTGGCCGCGCACACGGGCGGCTTCGCGTAGGCGGCGGGTGCTGTAGCAGCGGGGGGAGCGAGACAGGATGACAACGCGCATGGGGGTTAGAGAGCGAGGGGGCTGTGCAGGAAGGTGTGGTTGGGGTCCACAAGGAAGCGAGAATCGAGCGCGGCCCGCCCGATGAGCATGCGGTGCGTCATGCGTCCGCGAAAACTGAGATTGATATCAATGGGGAAGGTGTGTCCGCCCAGGGTGATGAGGGTTTGCACCACGTCCCGTTCGGAGGGTTGCCCGTTGCTGGACTTGACGGTGGCGGTGCGCAGGGGCGTGCAGGTCACCCACTGGCTCCGGCCTGTCTTGCGGCTGAGGACCACCTTGAAGCGGATTTGGCCATCCGGGAGATGCTGGAGTTCCTCGGCGTGGAGGCTGCTGGTGCGCGCCCCGGTGTCGAGCTTGGCGACGAGGTCGTGGACGCCCCATTCGGGGAGGCTAATGCGCTCGCGCCAGCCCACGATGACGCGAGGGGATGTCATGCCCCGCATTTTACGCGCCTGGGGGACGAGTTCGGCGCGGGGTGAGAAAGAAAAAATGGGCCGCCTCTTGCGAAGCGGCCCCAACGTGTATCTCTTGGTCTGTCAAGTCGTTGTTTAGATGTGCAGGCTGGTCGGGCGGGCCGGCGGGGTGCTTTGGCGTTCCCCACGGCCTTCACCGCGTCGCTGGCC
>CAZDWU010000082.1:5636-9315 GCA_964509165.1 uncultured Chthonomonas sp.
TGAATTCGGCGCGGCGGTCTTCGTCCGAGATCGCTTCGTTCTTGCGCAGGGCTTCGAACTGGGCGCGCTTGGTTTCCATCAGTTGCTCCATCTGGGCGCGTTGGGCATCCGAGAGACCGAGCTTTTCGTCCATGCGGTCCAGCCGCTTGGTGCGGGCTTCGGCCCGCATCGCTTCCAGCTTCGCCTTCTGCTCCGGCGTGAGAATGGATTGGGCGCGTTCCTTCAGGCTCTTGAATTCGTCGCGGAGGGCAGTGCGGTCCTGGCTGTCCTTGGCCTTGGCGCGGAGCGCTTTGGCTTCGTTGCGCAGGGCTTCGAACTGAGCCCGTTGAGCTTCGGTCAGGTTCAAGGCTTGCATCTTCGCGCCTCGCTGCTCCTTGCCCAAGGCGGCAAAGGTCGCGGGGGTCGCGGCGGCGCCGACGATTCCAGCCCCAAGGGCGGTGAACAGAATCGCGGAGGTGGCCATTCCAGCTTGTTTGCGTTTCACGGTTGTGGTCTCCCGAGGGATCACTGCGGTTTGCAGTGGTGCTCGTAAAGGCATTGACGAGGGTTCATTGCCTTTGTTCAGTCAAATTTTGCCGTTGGTGAGAAGTCCCATTCGTAATTGGCTTTTGAGTTCGCAGGCGTGCCTGAGATACACTCGGGAAGATGTCTGAATACCGCCTGAGCGTGGGCATGGAAGTCCATGCCGAGCTTCGCACCCAAAGCAAAATGTTTTGCCGGTGCCAGGTGGCCTTTGGCGGGGAACCCAACACCCGAGTCTGCCCGGTGTGCCTGGGCTTGCCGGGGGCGCTGCCGGTGCCGAACCGCGAAGCGATTCAGATGGTGCTGCGCACCGCCTTGGCCCTGAACTGCCAGGTGCCGGTGGATTCGGTGTTCCACCGCAAGAACTATTTTTATCCTGACTTGCCCAAGGGGTTCCAGGTCAGCCAGTACGAGGAGACCAACCCGATTGGCTACCACGGGTACCTGATGATCCACACGAGCAAAGGGCCGAAGCGGATTGGCATCAAGCGGGTGCACCTGGAAGAAGACACCGGCAAGATTCTGCACCTGCCCGGGGGCGGCAGCGGTGTGGACTACAACCGCGCGGGGGTGCCGCTGATGGAGATCGTGACGGACTTCCCGCCCGACATCGAATCGGCGGAAGAAGCCCGCGAGTACGTCGCTCAACTGCGCCAGCTTTTGGTTTATTTGGGCGTCTGCGACGGCAAGATGGAAGAGGGAAGCCTGCGCTGCGAGCCGAACATCTCGGTGCGCCGTGCCGATAGCGAAACCCTCGGCACCAAGACCGAGCTGAAGAACCTTAGCTCGTTCCGCAACGTGTTCTTGGGCACGGAATACGAGCGGCGCCGCCAGATTGCGGTGCTGGAAACCGGCGGTACGGTGGCGCAAGAGACGCGCGGCTGGAACGAAGCCACCGAGAGCAGCTACCTGATGCGTACCAAGGAATCGGAGCAGGAGTACCGCTACTTCCCGTGCCCCGACCTGGTGCCCTTGCACTTTGACCGAGCCGATGTGGAAGCAGCCCGCGCCGCCCTGCCGGAACTGCCGCTGGCCAAGCTACAACGCTACCAAGACGAGTTCAACCTGAGCCCGCAGGATGCGCAACTTCTGACGGCCGAACGCCCGTGGGCGGAATGGTTCGAGGCGGCGGTGGTGGCCGGCGGCGACCCGAAGGCCGTGTGCAACTGGATGAACGGGGACTTTGCCCGCCTGCTGAAGGAAACCGGCCAGGCGGCGGTGATCCCGGGGGTGGAGAGCGACACCGAAGGCCGCGAGCCCGCGCGCATGACACCGGAGATCCTGGTGAAGGTGGCCAAGCTGGTGGCGGACGGCACCATAACCGGCAAGAAGGCCAAGGAGGTCTTCGAGAAGGCTTATATGACCGGCGATGACCCGGCGAGCATGGTGGAAGGCCAAACCCAGATCAGCGACACCGACTTCATTCGGCAGGCGGTAGCCGATGTGATTGCCGAGCACCCGGATCCGGTGGCCACCTACCGCAGCGGGAAGGAGGGCGTGCTGGGCTTCCTGGTGGGCCAAGTGATGCGCCGCACCCAGGGCCGCGCGAATCCGCCGATGGTGCAAGAAGAAATGCGCCGACAATTGGATGAGACCTCATGAAACTCGTCTTGACTTCGGTGTTTGCCCTTGGCCTCGGCTTAGCCATTGCGCAGGGTCCCGGCGGCGCTACGAGCGAACGGGACGCGCAGGTGCAAGCCGTGATCCAGGCGGCGACCTCGCGGCAAGAAGCGCAGAACGACGTGTGGTTTAAGGGCGGAGACTTCCCGCGCGTCAAGCAGAACCTGAGGCTGATGCTGGAAGTGGACCCCACCAACTACGAAACCGCTTCCAGCCTGGGATGGATGCTGAAGAGCACCGAACAGCCCGGCGAGGAGTGGTCGGTTTATGTGCGGTACCTCAACGACAACCCGGAGTATCCGGATGCGGCGATGTTGCTCTCGCAGTACCTGTTTGACAAGAAGCAGTACGCCTCCATCCCGCTTTACATCGAGCCGCGCCTGAAGTTTGGGGCGCGCATGCACGCCAATTGCTACCGAAACCTGGGCCACAGCTACGTGCGCATGGGCATGTGGCGCGATGCCCTACGGGTGTGGGAAGCGGCGGTGGCCGCGCACCCGGAAGATGCCGCCCTTAAGCTGCAGCGGGATCGGACGAAGGAGCGTCTGGGCGGTTAAGCTCGGCTTCAATCCGCGCAAGCAAACGCTGGGCGTAGTCGTTTGTCGGTTCGAGCCGCAAGAACTTGATGAGGGAATCCCGCGCCGCTTCGGGGTCGCCGGTGGCTTCAAAGAGGAGTGCCCGATTTAAGTAGGCCGGGGCGTACATCGGGTCGAGCTCAATCGCCCGGTTGTAGTCCAGCAGGGCCGTGCGGAATTCGCAAATCTCCATGTGGGCCAGGCCTCGGTAATTCCAGTATTTGGCGCGCTTGGGTTCCAAGGCGGCGGCGCGGCAGATGTCGCGGTACCCGGGGTTGATTTCGCCGTTTTCGAGGAGGAGGAGGCCGCGATTGAGATACGAGGGCGCGTAGTCTCGGTCCACGGTGATCGCTTGTTGGAAGCGGCGCAGGGCTCCTTCGGAATCACCCAGGCGGGAGAGAACCACGCCCCAGTGGTGGTAGGTGGACGCGTCGTTGGGGTCCAACTGGACGGCCCGGGCGAAGGCACCTTGAGCTTCCTCGTACTGGGCTAAGTGGAGGCGGCAGAGGCCGAGGTTGTGCCACACGGCGGCATCCTCGGGGGCTTCTCGGACACTCAACTCGAAGTAGCGGGCGGCTTCGGCGCAGGCTTCCATGCGGAAGTGCGCCATGCCGGCCAGGTTGTAGCAACGGCCGCGCTGGGCCGGGCTCCATTCGCGCAGGGCGTACTCCAAGGCGCGCTCGATCGAGGTGGGAACGAATTCGTAAGCCGCGATGAGATAGTTGTGCTCGGCGATGAGGAGCCACCATTCGCCGATTTCGGCGCGGGTAACGCGGGAGTCGCCGGCGGCGTTCGCGATCAAGTCTTGCAACTGCTGGATGGAGCGGCGGTGGATGTGCGGCGGGCAGGGATCGGGTACGGGTTGCGCACTCAGAATCCAAGAGGTTGCGGCTCTCACAGTCTGGATGTTTGGCGCAACGGGCCGCCAGGGGCACGGCAAGGGTACGGGGTTTGCGGGCCGA
>CAZDWU010000083.1:0-1709 GCA_964509165.1 uncultured Chthonomonas sp.
ATCCTCGACGTCCGCGCCTAAGGCACGGTATCCTAGCCTGAGTGAGCGCAAAGCGCCCCGCGCGCCCCGTCTGGTGGCGAAACACGTTCTTCCTTTTCGGCGCCCTCATCCTTGTGGTGGCGGTCGTGGGGTTTGTGCGCGGCGAAGATGCCATCCGTGACCCCGGTCAGAAGCGCGAGAGCAACCTCGCCCTGATGTACGTGGTCGGCGGCATTTTGATGCTAGGGAACGGCTGGTTAACCCACCGCCAAAGCCTGGCTGCTTACGAAGAAGAGTTCGGTGGCAACCCGCCAGCGGCCTAAATCATCCAGGAATTCAAGAAATGGTCAAGTGTCAATGCGGCAAAGAGATGGACGTGGTGCCCAACTGGTTCCAGGGCGTCGACGTTCAGTTCGTCTGCAATAACTGCCCCAATCAAACCATCAAGGGCATCACCGAAGTGGACTTGGCGGCGGGCTTGGTGCCTGTGGCCACTCCCGACACCGGGCAAGACAAGGGCGATGAGCCCGTGCCCGAACTGGACGACGACGAAGACCTCGACTAATCGAGGCTTAATCTTTCTGCATTCAACAGAGCGCGGGCGGCTTTACGCCACGCGTTCGGTTGTTTCGTGATCTTGCCGCTCGATCATGAGCAGCGACGGAGTGCCCGGCGCGCCCAGCTTCTCAAAACAGGCGTACTGCAGATCGCTCGGCGAGAGCAACGCATCCGTAGTGACCACCACGCGGGCGAGCAACCGGTCTCCGGTGCGCCACGCGACCGCTTCAAGGACATCCGATACGCCCATCAGCACTTCTTGAGTGAGGCGGGGATGGGGACGCGGATCGAGTTGGTAAACAACGGCCACATTGGAGTGTTCGGTAGGTTCACTCCCGTTCCTTAGCCCTTGAGGCCGGGAAAGTTACGAGTTTTGCCGGAGGCCCTGGGGGGCGGGCAGACCGTTGAGCTTGAGCCACGCCGCGTATTGCTCTGGTTTATCAATATCCGTGCCAAGCGCGGCGGCCTGGGTGATGACCCCGCGCACCCGTGACTTAAGGGCGCGGGTGGCAGCCCGCTCCAGGGCGGCGATAGGCAAGGTCTGCGGGGCGGCCCGCCCGAGGATGACTCGGAGGAGGGTGCCGAAGCCCAAAATCGCGGCCAACTTCACCGGGCTCTTGCGGGCGGCGTAGGCCATCTCCATCTGCGCCATGCTGCGTCGCATGCTCTCGGTGTGCATCACCGCGACGTTGCCGCCAGTGAAGATGCCCTCACGCAACCGCAAACTGGTGCGGGCCACGCCGGGGTACTTGGCTTCGCAGGCCGCCAGCGGGATGATGGGATAGGCGATCTCGGCGTCGGCGGGGGTGCGGGCCACTACGTCGGTCAAATCTTCGGTGGTGACATCGGGCATGTCGGCGGTGATGAGCATCATGCGCTCAGTGGTGACGGCGTTGAGACCGCGCCCGAGGCTCTCGATGAAGTGCTGGCCCGCGGGGATGCCGTCCGGACCGCCCACCACGCGGAGCTCGCCCAGGGGAGCGGCGGCGCGGCATACGCGCTCCAAAATGGCTTCTCCGTGCACCGGGAGCTGCCAGCGTTCACTCACGTCGGTGAGGGCGCTCCAGTCGCCCTTCAGGGCACCTCCGGCTAAGACAACGACATCCATAAGCTTTCCTCCCGAGTGAGAGTATGGGCGGGGCGCACAAAGGGCCAGCCCTCGTTTTGCATGG
>CAZDWU010000083.1:1809-8764 GCA_964509165.1 uncultured Chthonomonas sp.
AAGAACGGCACATCCGCCCCCACTACTTGCGCCACCGAAGTCATGAATTCTTTCGGCCACAGGTCAGGAAAAAGGCGGTGCAGGCCCCGGAGCAAGGCGGCGGCATCCGAACTCCCGCCCCCCAGGCCACTCTCGGCCGGGATCGCCTTAATGAGTTCAATCTGGCAGGGCGGAACCTCAGACAATTCCCGTAGCAGACGCAGCGCTTTGGTCAAAGTGTTCTCGGCGGGCAGGTCCGGCCAGTTGCAGGTGATCTCCATCCGCGCGCCGGGCGTGATGTGCACCGTATCAGCCAGGGAAATGGCGGCAAAGTACGACCGAAGAGGGTGATATCCCGAGGCATCGGGCGGCCCAACGCTCAAAAAGGTGTTGATCTTGGCGGGGGCGAGAACCTCGAGCGTCATCGTGGCCCGTCCCCCATTTGCTGGCGGACGTGGTCAGGAATCTCGGGCGGCGTGGCGGCCTGGGGCGGAATTTTGAGTTCGGCCTGGACGTCCGGCACGCGCGGCGGCACAACCTCATGCGGGTAAGGCATCACCTCCAGCTCTTCCAGGGCCTTATCAATGGCGGCGAGTTGCATGCGCGCCTCGGCGATGGTCTGGATGAACGGCAGCACCGATTCCTGCACTTCGCGTCCGGCCAGCCGGTGACCAAGCACCCGCACGCGCAGGGAATCCAAGGTGGTCATATAGACCGCAGCCTGGGCTTCCGCCCGGTGGACCGTGGCTTCAATCGCTTGCATCTGGCGGCGGTATTCCGCGATGTTTTGGTCCGCCATTCGGTACATTTCTTGCGCCTGCGGATCCTTGCTCACCATCAATTGGTATTGCGCTGTCGGCACCAGGTTGGCTTCGGTCCGAGCAATCTCAAACGCCACTCGGTCGGCCCGGCGCAGGGCAATGTAGAGGTCTTCGCCGAGGCTGTTGACGGTTTGGGGGAGTTCTTCTAGGGCCGCGACCTTGCTCTTGTTGAGGTCGCTCACCGACTGCTGGAACCGTGTTCGCCGATCTTCGCAGCCTTGCCACAAGTGGCGGAATCGCCCATCGTGCCACCGCTTGTAGATAGAACGCTTATAAGATGCGGCCACCACCAAGCCCGCAATAACGCCCATCGTCCCCAAGCCAATTACCGATTGACCAGTGGATGCCCAGGTGATGCCGCCCACGCCGAGAGCCCCGAAGACGCCGACAATGCCGTGCCCGCTCAGAACCTCACGCGCGAAAACCTGACGGTCTCGGCGGATGAATTCCGAGCGGCTCATAACAACTCCCTACGCCAGACCGGGCCGCAGGGGTGCACACCCCAGTTCGCGTTCCACGCCCGCTGCGAGTTCGAGCAACCGCTCGTCGCCGCGCACCGGACCCATGAGGTGCAAGCCTACCGGCAAACCGTCGGCCAGTCCGCACGGCAGCGAAAGCGCGGGATAACCGCCCATGTTCGCAGGGATCGTGCAGAAGTCCATCAGCTTCAGTGCCATCGGGTCGTGGCTGAATCCACCGAGCGGGAAGGCCACGCACGGGCTCGTCGGGCTGAGGATCGCGTCGTACTGGCCCCAGAGGGCGTCGATCTCGGCCACCATCAAGCCGCGAATCTGCTGCGCGCGCAGATAGTAGGCGTCGTAATAGCCCGCCGAGAGGGCGTAGGTGCCCACCATGATGCGGAGCTTGACCTCGTGGCCAAACTTCTTGCCGCGGGTGGCCATCAGGCTTTCCACGTGGCCGGGGGCTTCCTCGCGGGCGCCATAGCGCACGCCGTCAAAGCGGCCGAGGTTGCTGCTGGCTTCCGCTGGCGCAATGACGTAATACGTGCTCACGCCCAGGGAGAGCGAAGGCAGATCCACGTGGTCCACGATGGCCCCGGCGGCTTCGAGGGTGCGGATCGCTTGCTCGATGCTGGCGCGCACGTTGGCTTCCACTGCGTCCGACATCAACTCACGCGGCAGGGCAAATCGCTTGCCCTTCACGCTGGCGTTGGCCAGGTCCATTGCCCCCAGCGGGGCGTCCGGCAAGGAGGTGTTGTCCAGGCCATCGGTTTGGCAAATCACTTGCGAAATCGCGGCCACATCGGCCACGGTCTGCCCGAACGGGCCAATCTGGTCGAGTGAAGACCCGAAGGCCACCAGGCCGAACCGAGACACGCGCCCGTAGGTCGGCTTGAAACCCACTAAGCCGCACAGGGAAGCAGGTTGCCGGATGGATCCGCCCGTATCGCTGCCGAGGCTGATGGGCGCGAGGCCCCCGCTTACGGCGGCGGCAGAACCGCCCGAACTCCCGCCCGGAGACCGGGTGGGGTCCCAGGGGTTCTTGCACACGGCGTAGGCACTGTTCTCGGTGCTCGTGCCCATCGCAAATTCGTCCAGGTTGGTCTTGCCCAGCAGGGGCATCCCGGCCCCGTGCAACTGGGAGATCACGGTGGCGTCGTAGGGCGGGATGTAGCCTTCCAGGATGCGGCTGGCACAGGTGGTGGGCCGGCCCTGGGTGCTGATGTTGTCTTTGATGGCCACCGGCACCCCCAGCAGCGGGCTGGTTTCGCCGGCATCCAGGCGGGCCTGGGCGGCGTCGGCCTCGGCCAGGGTGCGCTCGGCATCCACGTGCAGGAAGGCACCGTAGGTGTCGGGCACATCCAGGTAGGCCTGGGCGACCTCGCGGGCACTCATTTCACGGCGCTGAAGCGCGGCCGCAATCTCGGTGGCGGTGAGCTGACCTAGCTTGTTGCTCAACGATCAGTCCTCCCGAATGCTAGGAACCAAGAACAGTCCGGCCCGGCTCTTCGGGGCGTTGGCGAGCGCCTGGTCGCGGGTGAGGCCAAATCGGGCCACATCCTCGGCCAGCACGTTCTGCAGGGCCACGGCGTGCGGCTTCGGGGCGACGCCCGTTACATCCACGGCCTGCAAATCTTGAAAGTGCCCCAGGAGGGCATCCAGCTCCGTTTGGAAGGCACGTAACTCGTCCTCGGTCAGTTCCAGTCGGGCGAGGCGTGCGACGTGCCGAACTTCGTCCAGCGTGATCGGCATGACGAAGATTATGACCTCTCCACCATAATGAACCTATGCCGATTTGGGGTCGCCGTGGGCACTATCCGCTGACCGCGGGGACCGTGGTGATCATCGTGGGCGTGGCGGCCATGTCAGGCGTCTGTCGCACCCTCATTCCGCCACCCGAACTCGGCCCGAATGCCAACCGCCCCGGCGACTTTGTGCGCAGTTCGGCCCGGCTCCCCATTGCTTGGCGCACTCTGGATGACGACCCCTTCGCCGAGGCCCGCCGCCGCGAACTCCCCCTGCTCTTTGTGATGGGGTCCGAGCTCAACCAATCGGCGGTGGCATTCGACAAATGGATGTTCAAGGAACGCGAGATCATCCAGCTCATTCAGCAGTCGTTCGTGCCGGTGCGGGTGGACCTGGATGAGGACCCGGCCATGGTCAATGCGTTTTGGCCCCTGTCGCGTTCCACGCAAGTGCCCGATCTTGGCTTCCAGATCTGGGCAGTAGATGCGAACGGCGTGCCGCGTGATTTCCACGATCCCATCCTGAGGGGCGACCGTTTTGACCCGGCCGTTTTTGTGCTTCGCCTCCGCAGAATGAGCGACCGGGCGCAGAGCAAGGAATCCAACCCCGTGGCCGCCCGCCAGGCCACAGATCTCGCCATCCTATCGGGCTCGACCGAAGAAGGCGTCCCTGACATCGATCTCTATCTCCGGAACTTGCAGGCCCGGGTGCACCCAGAATACGGAGGCCTGCCGCTCAACGGATTTCAAGTGAATGCCATCCGCGATTGGCGGATGCTGCAGGTGATGGGCCGGCTGGGTGAGTTCGATGCGCCCTTCCAGAAGTGGATGCAATCGCCGCTAATCGACTGGACGTTCGGAGGCATCTACCAGCAGGCCGAGCAGCTGGATTACAGCGCCGTGGAACTCGATAAGCGCGCCACGCTTTCGGCCGAATTTGTGGCGGTTCTGGCCGGATACGCCCGCCAAACCGGGGATGGGCGCATGGAGGCCCTGGCCCGCGACCAGTGGAAGCAGGTGCAACGCGAGTTCTTGCGAGAAGACCGCGTGGTGCCCTGGATTAGCACGCTCCGCAGCCCGCTCAATCGCTCCGCCCGGCTGGGGCTGACCCCCGATCCGCTGGGCCGCTTGACGCCCGAGCAAACGGCCTTGGGGCTGGAAGTGGGTTCGAACCCGCAACTCATCCCCCGGTGGACGAACCCCCAAGATGAAGAGCTCTGGCTGAAGGGTCTGCAGGCCCTACGGGATCAAGAGATCCCGGCCCAAACCCGTTCCAGCGACTCGTCCTACCTCTCGTCCACCGCGCTCTTTGTCACTTCGATCCTTGAGGCTCGAAGGTATCTGGGCGAAAGCGATTCCACTACGGCGGTGAACCTGTGGGAGTACGTGCGGGCGTTTGAATCCGGTCCGGATTCGGTGACCCACCGACGCGGTGAGGGCAAACCGCCTCGGCGTACATTGCTCGACCGGGCGGCGTACTTGCTGGCCGCGTGCGAGGTGGCAACGCATACGGGTAACGAAGGCCTGATGCGCCGGGCGATGGCCGTCTTCCGGCAAACGCGGCGGGAGTTTGCGCCGGTCTACGGAGCGGCGGTGGCCGACCCCCGTCTGCCCGAGACTCTTGCCATCAACGAGCCTGACGTGGTGGATGGCCTGCAGGAGGCCAGCCTGCCGTTGTTCGTGCGGGCAACGACAAGGCTTTCTATGCTTTTGCCGGATGCTGAGCGGAAGGCGGTGCGGGATGAACTGCGTTTGCAACTCGGGCGGGAGTCGCTCAAGGTGGACGAGGCGGGGCAGCGCCTGGCGGGGCGTTACCGGGCGTGGTGGCGGCTGCAATCGCCGCTGGGGTACCTGATTGTCGGGCCCGACCCGCAGCGGTGGCGCGACGAACTGGGGCGCGACCCGGCCGGGCCGCCGCTCCTGTGGGTGCAGGCGTGGCCCGGATTGAAGCCAGGAATCTACGTGGTGCGGGACGACGTGCGGGAAGGTCCCTTTACCAGCCTCGCATCGCTGACCGAAGTTCAGCCATAATCACCAACCTAGCCGGAGAGGTCGCATAGTTGGTCTAGTGCGCCGCACTCGAAATGCGGTGTGGGGAAACTCACCGTGGGTTCGAATCCCACCCTCTCCGCCACCTTTTTCTCCCTGCCCTGCGATAATCGAGACATGGCAAATCTCCGCGCCGAGTTTCTTGAGCGCAGCCCCTCCGACGAAGGGAAGCAAGCGGTGTTGGTTCTGATCGAACCGAACGGAGACGAGCACCAGGTGCGATGCCTCTGCCGGCCAGACGGCAGCATGGATGTGGCCGAGTTCGGTGACGGCACCATGTTGATCTATCTGAACGACCGGTATGGCCAGACCGTGGTGGGTGAGCTTTGTCGAGAGATCACGATGCAGCACGGCTGAAAACCGTCGCGTAGGCAGACGCGTCCGTGCAAAATGGAGCGATGAAGCCCCTGGAACGCCCGCAGTCCGTTGACCTTGCCCAGCTCACGACCAAAGCCCCTGAGGACGCGATCAAAGAAGAAATCCAGGCCGAAACCAAGCGGCTGGGCGACCGGCTGGAAGAGCTCTTTGACCTCCTCTACTTTGCCGGGCAGCAGTCGCTTCTCATCGTGCTGCAAGGGATGGACACTTCGGGCAAGGATGGCACCATCCGCCGGATCCTCAAGTCCACCCACGCGCAATCGGTGAACGTGGCCAGCTTCAAAGTCCCGACCCAGGAGGAACTCGCCCACGATTTTCTCTGGCGGTGCCACAAGCAGACCCCGGGCGTAGGGGAGATCACGATCTTCAACCGCTCGCATTACGAAGACGTGCTGGTGGTGCGCGTGCACGACCTGGTGCCGGAGAAGACCTGGCGCGCCCGCTACGACCAAATCAACGACTGGGAGTGCATGCTCGCCGCTAATCGCACGATCATCCTCAAATTCTTCCTCCACATCAGCAAGGAGGAGCAGGAGGAGCGGCTACTGGCCCGCGAAGAAGACGTCACCAAGGCCTGGAAGCTGAGCGTGGGCGACTGGAAAGAGCGTAAGCGTTGGGATGACTACCAGCAGGCATACGCCGACGCGCTGGGCCAGTGCGCGGCCCCCGGGGCACCGTGGTACGTGGTGCCGGCGGACAAGAAGTGGTACCGCGACTACTTGGTGGTCCGGACCATCGTGGAGGCGCTGGAGCCTTACGAGAAGGAGTGGCTGGAAGAACTGGAGAAGGTGGGGGTCGAGGCCAAGGCCGAACTCGCGGCCTTCCGGGCGTCCACGTAAAAATACGGGAAATTGTTGCTGTCGCAATGAATATCGTTGTTACAGCAACAACTTTTCGGATACAATCTGTACTGAGGCTTACATGAAGCTAGTATTGATTGGTATTGGGCTTGCCGCCGCGTCTTTATCGTCCGCTCAGGTGTTTGTGAACACCTTTGGTAGTGGTGACACCTACAATTCGAGTTTGGGGGCGACGATCTCTGGGCTCGGCGGGATGTTAGCGAGTGACGTTAGTCAGGGCTTCCAGTTCCAGGCGGGTACCTCCGGATCAGTGGCTCAGATGGTGATTGCCATGGGCCACGTCAACGGGACACCGCAAGTCACCATGCGGCTGTATGCGGATAACAGCAATACGCTGGGATCGCAAGTGGGGAGTGACTTCACGACTTCGCTGAACTCGGGCTCGTTCGGAGCTGGCTCTGAATTGATTACTCGAAACGTGAGCTCTGCGGGCTGGACCATGACTTCAGGACAGAAATACTGGCTGGTAGCTGTGGCGCCGAATGATGGCTGGCTCGGGTGGAACTATTCGACCACGGGCAACACCTATACGCAGGTGGTGGTCGCCAATGGAGGCGCGCCGAGCTATTTTGGTGGAAGCGGCATGGCCGTTCGCCTCGATGCAGTCCCGGAGCCAGCTAGCATGATCGCCCTCGGCGCGGGTCTGCTTGCTGTCGCTCGCC
>CAZDWU010000084.1:0-8685 GCA_964509165.1 uncultured Chthonomonas sp.
CATGGAAGGCGCAAAGTTCATCCCAGTAGGGGAGCAGGGCACGGGCTTCGGCAAATCGCTTCTCACCAAAGGCGAGGGCATCCCGGTCGTTCCGCACGCGATCACGTAGCAGCACCCAGTCCGCCCGGTCCTCGGCCCCCATGGCTTCGAAGTTCAGGGTCCCCAGTTCCTTTTCGAATTCGTTATAGAACTTCGTCAACCGCTCATTTCGGATGCGGCTTTGCGGCAAACGGAAGGTGCGCAGGAGCGCGTCCCGGTCGGCTTCGAAGCGGATCATGACTCCCGGCATAACGGGGCTGGAATAAGCATCGGCCATCGGCATCAACATCATGCTAGCACCAAGAACGGCGGCAGTGAAGGAAAGAGAGCGCACGGGCATGGGGGGTAATTCTCCTCTGGGGGTCTGCAACTTGTTCCGGGAGCCAAAGGTACAGTGTCTTCATATGTCCATGGCGAAGGCCGAAAACGGGCCGCCGCACCTGGCGTTTGACCGCGTAGAAGTTTACTACTCGGCGCTCGTTGCGGGTCTCAAAGGAGTCAGTCTTTCCATTGAGCGCGGCGAATTCGTTTTCCTTTGCGGCCAAACCGGGTCGGGCAAATCCACCCTCCTCAAGCTCATCACGCGCGAGGTGCGAGAGACGAAGGGGCAGGTTTCTCTTCTGGGCCGGGACCTCGGCCAACTCCCCGACCGGGAAATCCCCTACCTTCGGCGGCAAATGGGCATCGTGCCCCAAGATTACGGCTTGCTCCCGAACAAAAAGGTCTGGGAGAACGTGGCTTATGCCATGCGCGCCGTGAATCGCAGCAAACGCGAAGTGCGCGCCAAGGTGCCGCAGATTCTGGAGCAGGTGAACATCATGCACCGCGCGGACGCGTTCCCTTACGAGCTTAGCGGCGGCGAGCAGCAACGCGTGGCCATCGCCCGGGCGCTGATCAACGACCCGCCGCTCCTCATTGCCGACGAACCGACCGGCAACCTGGACCCCACCCACTCGGCTGAGATCATGGCCTTGCTCTCGCGCCTGAACGAGCAGGGCACCACCATCCTGGTGGCCACCCACGATATCCCCATCGTCCAGCGCCTGCAGCAGCGGGTGGTTGAACTCGAATTCGGAACCATTGTGGGCGACACTGCCGCCGGCGAAACGTGGTCGCCGAATATCTCCTCGGCCGAATACACCACCTTCGAAGAGAAGGAGACGGATTACCAGACTGACGGCGAGGAGTTCGAAATCTATCTGGAAGAACCCAGTCCGGAAGCGGCCTCCGAAGAAACCAGTGAGCCCACCAACGAGGAGGAAACCCCGCGTGCTTGACCGCATTGAGTTCTTGCTCTCCGAGGCGTTCGTCTCACTGGGCCGCAACAAGTGGATGACCTTCGCGGCCGTCACCACTTGCGCCATGGCCCTTCTGCTCCTCGGCGGGTTGGGCTTTGCTTACTTGAAGATCGACCAGTTCGCGCAGTCGCTGCCGAGCAAGTTCGAGATCAGTGTCTTCTTCCGCGACAAGGTGCCCGCCGACGACGCCAAGCGTGTGGTGGCCGAGACCTTGAAGATGCAAGGCGTGGAGAGCGTGCGGTTCTTGCCCAAGGATGTGCAGTGGGAGGTGCTCAAGAAGGAACAGCCCGAACTCACCCAGGGCATCCCGAACCCGCTGCCCGATAGCATGCGCATCCGCCTCAAGGACCTGGCGGCCGCGCCGAACGTGGCCAAGGAACTGGCCAAGAAACCCGAAATTGGCGGCGAGAACGTGAAATACCTCGCCAAAGAGCAAGAACTTCTCACCACCGCCCTCGGCGCTGTGCGCCTGCTCGGCCTTGCCTTGGGCGGCCTGATGCTCATCACCAGTGGGGTGCTGATTTACAATGCGATCCGCCTCACGGTGGTCGCCCGCCGCCGCGAACACCGCATCATGCACCTGGTGGGCGCGAACCAAGCCACGATCGCTTTGCCCCTGCTCCTCGAGGGATTTGTACAAGGGTTGCTGGGTGGTCTGATCGCGTTTTTCGCATTCTGGGGTAGCTTTGCCGTCGTAAGGGCACTGATGATCAGTACCTTACAAGTGGGGGGCACGGAAGTGTTTCCCATCACGAGCTCGCTGTTTGGCTTTGTGGCCGCCGGTGGAGTTTACGGGTTGATTTGTAGCCTGCTTGCAGTGCGCGGGAAGACCCTGAAAGGAGCTATTGGATGAAGACGTGGGGATCGTTCATCGCAATCGTGATTGCCGCTTGTACGGTGATGGCCTTCGGCCAGTCGCGAACGAATACGACCGCTCTCAAGCAAGACTTGAAGAAGGTCGAAGCCAAGAAGAAGGAAGTCCGAACGCGACTGTTGCGCAAGCGCCAAGAAGCGGCCAAGTATTCGTGGGAAATCCGTTATGCCGACCAGTGGTCGGACCGCATGGATGATGCCCTTGCCAAAACCGCGAACAATCTGAATCGCCAAGTCAAGCGCCAAGCCACCTTGGAACTCGAGCTCCGCAAGGCCAATGCCGAACTCGCCAAGCGCCGCGAGATGGTCAAAGTCCGGCTCCGCGCGATGTTCGTCAACGACGACCAGAACATGATCTCCGTGATCGTCGGGGCCCGCGATATGGGTGAGATCGCCGAGCGCCAAGGCGTGATGGAACGCATCATGGCCGCCGACCGCAAGCTCTTCAAAGAAACCTTGGAACTCCAACGCAAGGTGCAGTCCATGAAGAAGGAGCAGGACGAAGTGGTGGCCGATATCAAGGTGCTGCGCGTCAAGCTTGCCGAAGAGAAGGCACGACTGGAAGAGGCCAAGGCCAAGAAGGAAGCCATTCTCAAGGTCGTCAATGCCGATAAGGCCAAGCTCCAGGCGGAGTACGACGCCTTCGACGCCGAGAGCAACAAGATTGAATCACGGCTGGCCGCTCTCACGAACACCCAGCGATCCTCGGGCCGATACGTCCCCTTTGCGGGTCGGTTTATTGTCCCCACCAGCGGTCGTCGATCCAGTGGATTTGGGATGCGCCGCCACCCCGTGCTCGGCACCACGCGCCTCCACGCAGGGATTGATATCGCCGCGCCCACCGGCACCGCCATTCGAGCTGCGGCCAGCGGCACGGTGGTTACGGCCACTTCGATGCGCGGCTACGGCAACACCGTCATCATCGACCACGGCGGCGGCTTTAGTACCCTTTATGGTCACTGCTCACGGCTGTTCGTTCGAGCGGGCCAACGCGTGAACCAAGGCGATCGCATCGCAGCGGTGGGGTCGACGGGGTTAAGCACCGGACCGCACTTGCACTTCGAAATCCGCATCAACGGTCGCCCGGTGAACCCGGCTTCTTACCTCTAACGCACGCGCCCAGGGCTCTGCATCGGCTAAACTAAGGTTTCTCACCGAGGTTTATTCACAGAGTGGCGATTGATACGAGCGATTTTAAGAACGGTATTGCGATGATTGTGGACGGAGAAATCTGTCAGATCGTTGAGTTTCAGCATGTCAAACCGGGCAAAGGGGGAGCCTTCGTGCGGACCAAACTGCGCCGACTCAAGTCCGGGGCAACCATCGAAAAGACCTTCCGCTCGGGCGAGAAGTTTGAGGACGTATTCCTGGAGCGCGTGAAGTTCCAGTACCTGATGCGCACCGGCGACAACCTCACCTTCATGGACCTGGACACCTACGAACAGGTCGAAGTGGCGGTCAGCCTCCTGGGCGACCAAGCCGACTTCTTGAAGGACGACATGGAAGTGCTGGCCCTCACGGCCAACGGCGAAGTGCTGGGCTACGAAGTGCCGGCCTTTGGTGAATACGAAGTGACGCAAACGGATCCGGGCGTGCGCGGGGACACCGTGAGCGGCGGGGCCACCAAGCCGGCCACGCTGGAAAGCGGCGCCGTGATTCAGGTGCCGTTCCACATCAACATTGGTGACGTTTTGAAGGTAGATACCCGTACTGGTTCTTATCTCGAACGCGTCTCGAAGAAGTAACCGACCGTTCGGACCACGCCGGAGCCATGAAGCCAGATCGAGGACGAGACATCCGAGAAGGGTTCTTAGGAGCCCTTGATAACCTTGCCCGCATGGTGCTCTATGTGGGCCTGGCCGCCTTTGCCATCGGCACGGGCTTCCTCATCATGAGCTACTTTGGCTCGGGCTCCCAGCCCGAAGCCGCCATTGACGCCAACATCAATCGCTTCATGCCCATCGCCATGCTGGGTGCGATTGCGGTGGCCGTCTCGGGTTCGTGGATCATGCTGGAGGAAGAGACCGCCGGGGTGATCACGGCCATTGTCGGGGGTCTGCTCATGTTTGCGCCTTCGGTCTTCCCGCAGATGGGAGGACCAACCGGCGACGTGAGCGCGCGCGTGCTCAACGCCATCTCGCAGGTGGGGATTCCCATTCTGGGAGGCGGGGTGTTCCTGATTCTCTACGACATGGGGAGCCGGGTTCGCACTCGGGCCCGTGAAGGTGCCCGCGCCGACAAACTCAAACTCGGCCAGGGGCTGAAGGAAGAGCGCGACTACCAAAACGTCTTCCTCGGCAAGTGCTGGCAGTTGCCTTACTGCCGCAAGTTCATCCGCGAACAGTGTCCGATTTATCATGCGAAGACCACGTGCTGGAAGGAACGCGTGGGGTGCATGTGCGAGGAAGCCATCATCGGCAATGCGATGAAGGGCAAGAACGAGGAACCCCAGGATCCGGATCTGGTGGCCTCGGGCAAGGTCGTCGCCACCGGGCCTAAGCTGACGAAGGAGCAACTCCTCTCGGGCAAGTACATCCCGCAGAACAACCGCCTGACGCCCAAGCAGAAGCTGGAGCGATGCCGCCAGTGCGTGATCTACAACGAGCACCTTAAGCACCAGTTCAAGGTGGCGATGCCCGTGTGGATGATCGTGGTGGCCGCGGTGTATCTGCTGATGCGCGAACCGCTGGCCCAGGGGATGAAGAGCCTCTTGCTGGGGGCAGAGCGCTCGGTGCGTTCGGCCACCTTCGATGCTTCGCGCACCTCCGCCCTTGATGGCTCCATTCCGTTCCACGAGATTGCGCTCCTTGCGGTCGTCATCATGGTCTTTGCGTACGGAGTGCGGTTCATTGAATTCACGTTCTTCTCGCACCGAAACTAACGGCTCCTCCGGCCCGGCCGCCGTCCGCATCAACGGAAGCTACGGCGAAGGCGGCGGGGCTTTGTTTCGTACGGTTCTTGCGCTTTCCGCTCTGACTCAACGCCCGGTGCAGATCGACCGGATCCGAGGTGGCCTCCGCAAGCCAGGGCTGAACGCCGAAGACCTGGCCTTCCTCAAGCTGGTGTGCGATTGCACGCTGACGGAGATGCCGGAGGTGAACCTGGGCGACGACACGCTTTTGCTCGCCCCCCGGCGGCTCCCTAAGGGGACGACGACGAGCGTGGATGTCGGCACCTTTGAGAAGGGCAGCCCCAGCGGGAGTGCGTGCGTTTTGCTCGCTGGGATCGCGCCGGTGCTGGGCCGCGCCTTGGGGTATTCCGAACTCCACATCATCGGCGAAACCCACGGGGCCAACATGATCTCGTTCGACGCCATGGAACGTTCACTCTTCGCGGCGTGGCGGCGCATGGGGCTGGTTTCGATCCCGGTGCTCAAGCGGGCCGGATTCGGCGCCGGCAACCACGGAGAAATCCTCGCCGATATTGAGCCGGGCCGCATTGAAGGCGTTCACTGGGCCAAGCGGGGGTCGGACATCCGCCTCGGGGCCACCGTCACCTACGGCGAACTCGAAGACGGCATTGCCGAGCGCGCCCAAGCCCGCCTCGAAGCTCAACTCCAAAAGTACGGCGAGAACGTGGATGTGGAGATTGTGCAAGTGGCCACCCGCGAGCCCGGCATCCACGTGACGGTGTACGCCGATTGCCAGCCCGGGTTTGGCAGCGCCCAGGCGGCCGGCCGACGGGGCACGCGGATTGAACACGTAGTGGACCAAGCCATGGCGGGCTTTGCCGAGTGGTATGAGAGCGACTCGACGGTGGACATGTTTTTGGCCGACCAGCTTCTTCTCCCGGCGGTGCTAGCGGTGGGCGATAGCACCTTCACCACTCCGCAGATCACTCGCCGCCTGCAGACCATGGCGTGGGCGATCAAGCAGTTCATCCCCATCCCGATCACCATTCGGGGCACCGAAGGCGGGCCGGGCACCATCACCATCCAACGCGGGTCGGGGTAGGGCATGAGGCAGGCCGTCGGAGGCTGGACGGTGGACCTCGGGGCCGGGCCGGTGCCCTGCGAGATGCCGCACCTGTGGGAAGGCGTGGATGTGCGCTGGGAAGGCCCGGCGATCTACCGCACGACCCTGAGCGTGCCGGAAGGGGGCGCGTGGCTGACCTTTGAGCGCACGGCCTACGCGGCGGAGTTGTGCCTGAATGGGGAACTCGTGGCCACCCACCACGGCTTATGGGATGCGTGGAGCGTGCCGGTGCCGGCGGGCGAGCACGAAGTTGAGCTAAAGATCACCAAGAATGGCGGGCCGAGCTACCCGGTGAAGCAGGTTGCCAGTGGGTTTTATCCTTACGTCTTTCACACCTGGGGTGGCGTGCCCGGCAGGGTGTGGCTGAGTGCTGCCGAACCCGATCTGGAGCCCCCCGCCGCCGCCCCGCGCGTGCAAGTGGAGGGCACGCAATTGCGGGTGGATGGGGAGCCTTTCTTCATGCAAGGCGTGCTGACCTGGGGGTGGGACCCCACCGTGCCGCACCCGTACCCGAGTGAAGGCCGGGTGCGCGCGCAGTTCCGGCGGTTTCGGGAAGCCGGGTTCAACACCGTAAAGTTCTGCCTGTGGGTGCCGCCGCACGAGGTGCTGGAGGGACTGGCGGAGGAAGGCTTGTGGGCGTGGCTCGAGCTCCCGCTCTGGATGCCCAGCGCCGACCCCGAGCATCAAGCCGCCATGGCCGACGAGGTCAAACGCATCGTGCGGCAATACCGTCGCCACGACCGCATCATCGCGTGGACGGTGGGGTGCGAACTGAGTCACGAAACCCCGGCATCATTCCGTGCCGACCTGACCGAATACGTCAAGGCGGCCACCGGTTGCCCGCTGGTGAAAGACAACAGTGGCGGGGCGGAGATGTACGGGGGCGACCCGCGCGAGTACGGCACCTTCGCGGATTTCCACCCCTACTGCGACGGCCCGTTCTTTGCCAGTGTCCTGCGCAGCCTGCAGCACGGTCCGCGCCCGGCGGTGCCCATCCTGCTGGGCGAAACCAACGACTTCGACCACTACCGCGCGCTTGGCCCGTTGCAGGCGGATCCGCCGTTCTGGGCGTCCGCCGAGCCCGCCCTCAATGACCAGGGCGTGCGTTGGCAGTTTGATCTGCCGGGAGTGCTGGCCGGCCCCGTGCCGAGCGCGGAAGACGAAGCCCAACTGCGCCGGCAGAGCATCAACAAAGGGCAATATCTCCGCACGCGGGTGGCCCGGGAGATGATTGCCATGCCGGACATTGCGGGCTATGTGATCACCGGCGAACGGGACACCGGCATCAGCACGGCCGGCATCGTGGATGACCACGACCAGCTTGTCGGCGGGGCCGAGGCGTGGCGCGAGCTGAGCGCGCCGGTGGTGCTGTTCCCGATTCCGTACCGCATACCACCCTGGGTGAATGGCGGCAACCGCCCGGGATTTCGCGACCCGTTTTGGCACTTTGCGGGGCAGGTTTCCCTGCAAATCGGAGCCCGAGCCCTGCGGGCGGGTGCCGAAGACCAACTGCAGTGGCAAGTGGGCGAGTTCAGCGGCACCTGTGCGCCCGTACGCCTGGAAGCCCTGCAACCCGGGCTCATCGGGGAGATCGTCATCGATCATTTGAGTCCCGGATGTTATCCAGCGAGCTTCCGGTGGGGCGGTGGCGAGTGGCGCACCGAAATCCACGTTGAAGCCCCGCCCGAAACCCTCAAAGGGGTCACCGTACACGACCCCCTCGGCCGGTGGCCGGGTCTCGAAGGGGATGGCGGGGAAATCCTCCTGAGTAGCGCCCTCGATGCCATCACTGTCATGGCCATCGGCGAAGGCCGCCCGGTTCTCGCTTCTGACCTGGGCGAGCCCGCGAACCGCATGCCGTTCTGGCGGGAGTGCATCCAGACCGGAGATTGGCTCTACGAAACGCTCGAGTCCCCTTGGTCATGGTTGTGGGGCGTGGGCGGGGATGCCACGCTTGACCCCATGTGGGCCAGCGCCGGAGAGTCCCTGGTCACCCGCATCGACACCCGCACCTACCGCCGCGCCCCTTATATGGTGCGGCACGGCCAGGCTCTCATCACCACGCTGAGGCCCGAAGGCGGACTTGGCGATCAACCCCCGGGGCTCAAACACAACCCGGCGGGCTGGCACCTGCTCCGGCGAATGATCGCCACCCTTTCGCAGTCCTAAACGGCCAAGCCTTAGACGATCTGGACGCCGCTACCCGGGCGCAGTTCGCCGATGACCACGGCTTCCTCGCCGGCCGCCAGCAGGCGTTCGCGCACGTGCGCGGCGTGGCTGGCCGAAACCACCGCCACCATGCCGACGCCCATGTTAAAGGTGCGGAACATCTCTTGGTGCGAGACTTGGCCGATCTCAGCGATGGCCTGGAACAGGCGCGGCACCGTCCAGCGGTCGCGGTGGATCAAAGCTTCGACATTGCCGGGCAGGATGCGCGGCAGGTTGTCCACCAGCCCGCCGCCCGTGATGTGGGCCAGGCCCTTGATGTGGCCTTCGCGCAC
>CAZDWU010000085.1:0-8603 GCA_964509165.1 uncultured Chthonomonas sp.
CCGTGCTCACTATAGTAGTCACGCTGCGCCGCATCCTCGCGTGCGGGAATCTCCGGCACCCAGTTTCACGCCGCCCACCCGCGCGTTGCCCGGGCAGAGATAGCATTCGGGATCGTAGGCCGGCACGGGCGAAGGCGGTGCCTCTTCCGCGCCCTATCAAGGCTGTTGCGTTCGTTGGGGCGACACCAAGACCCACTCGCGTTGCAAGGGGTTCCACCGGCGGTGCGGCCCGTTCATGGCGGCGAGACTACCGCGGCTGGCCTCGTCGAGAAGGTTCAGAAGTTAGGGGTACTCACGCTGATTTCCTGGACGGGTTTGCGAATCGGCCTCGGTGGCGTTCGACCGAGATTCCAACCCCGATTAGCGCCGGTCATTCTCGGTGTCCACGGTCCGAATCCGATCCTGATTCGCAGGGCCCTTGTCACCCCTTTAGCCCCCCAATCGGGGGGCATTTTTCGTTTGGTTTTCCCCATTTTGGGCCGTTTGAGGTGGGAAAACCCGGGGAATGAAAAAAGCGAGAATTCGTCTTGACACGCTACCCCTGGGGGCGGTAACGTCACGAAGCCCCTAGATATGGAGCCACGATGGATTGCCCTCACTGCGGAACGGCTGAGCTAAGAGTCTTGGAATCGCGCCCCGCGCGCGACGGCCAGGCGATTCGCCGTCGGAGGCAGTGTCTTAACTGCGCACGAAGATACACGACGTTCGAGGAGATCGAACGGATGCGGGTTTTTGTTGTGAAAAGAGACGGCACCCGCGTGGAGTTCAATCGCGAGAAAATCGTGGGCAGCATGATGATTCCGTGCGGCAAACGCCCGGTCACCATGGAACAAATTCGGGGCCTGGCCGAAGACATCGAACGAGATCTGCAAGATCTGGGTGACGAGGAGGTCACCACGCGAGAAATCGCCGAGCGAGTCATGGCCGCCCTGTGGCGCATTGACCGAGTCGCCTTTGTGCGGTTCGCCAGCGTGTACGGTCGCTTCTCGACCCCGGACGAGTTTGTCCGACTGGTGGAAGAAGTTTCGACCCTGCAAGCCCTCACCGATGCGCCGCCCCCTCAGCTCGTCTCTCGCCTGCACGGCGACGACGGCACATTCCGGCAACCCACATTGCCGCTGGAGAGCATGTAGATATTTGTCTACTTCTCCAATCATAATCAAGGAAGAACCTCATGAAAATTGCCCGATATTTCACCGCCGCTGGCCAAGACCCCTACGCAAGTTTGAACTTCGTGCCTCGGACCAGCGAAATCCGAAATCCGGATGGCAGCGTTGTTTTCCGCATGGAGGAAGTCATGGTGCCGGAGACGTGGTCGCAAGTGGCCACCGACATCCTGGCGCAGAAGTACTTCCGCAAGGCCGGGGTGCCGCAGGCCGATGGCTCCGACGGCGCCGAAACCGATAGCCGTCAGGTCTTCCACCGGTTGGCCGGTTGCTGGCGCCACTGGGGCGAACACTACGGCTACTTCAGCGATGCCGAGAGCGCCCAAGCGTTTGAAGACGAACTGAAGTACATGCTGGCCGACCAGCGGGCCGCGCCGAACAGCCCGCAGTGGTTCAACACGGGCTTGCACTTTGCTTACGGGATTACGGGCAATCCCCAGGGGCACTACTACGTTCACCCGGTGAGCGGCGAACTGGAGCGCAGCACCAACGCTTACGAGCGGCCGCAACCGCACGCATGCTTCATCCTCAGCGTGAGCGACGACCTGGTCAATGAAGGTGGGATCATGGACCTGTGGACGCGCGAGGCGCGCATCTTTAAGTACGGCAGTGGGGTCGGAACGAACTTTAGCCGCATCCGCGCGGAGAACGAGCGGCTGAGCGGTGGCGGCCGATCGAGCGGCCTCATGAGTTTCCTTCGGGTCGGTGACCGCAGCGCCGGGGCCATTAAGAGCGGGGGCACCACGCGCCGCGCCGCCAAGATGGTGTGCCTGGATGTGGACCACCCGGATATTGAGACCTTCGTGAACTGGAAGGTCATCGAAGAGCAGAAGGTGGCCGCCCTGGTGACCGGCAGCCTGCTGAATGAGCGCCACCTCAACGCAATTGTGAAAGCGGCCCACGCCGGCGAAGGTGAGAACAAGTTCAACCCGCGCCACAACCCGGGCCTGCGCGCCGCCGTGGCCGAAGCCAAGGTGGCCGGCATCAGCCCGAACTACATTCAGCGGGCCATCCAGCTCGCCGAGCAAGGCACCACGCACATTGAGTTCCCGGTCTTCGACACGGGCTACGAAAGCGAAGCCTACGTGACCGTCTCCGGTCAGAACTCCAACAACTCGGTGCGCCTGAGCAACGACTTCCTCCGCGCGGTGGAAGAAGACCGCGAATGGGAGTTGAAGGCCCGCACCAACGGCACGACCGTGAAGACGATTCGCGCCCGGGAACTCTGGGATCAAATCTGCCAGGCCGCCTGGGCCTGCGCCGACCCCGGCACACAATACGACACAACCATTAACGACTGGCACACGTGCCCGGCCGGGGGGCGCATCAACGCCAGCAACCCGTGCTCGGAATACATGTTCCTAGATGACACCGCCTGCAACCTGGCGAGCATCAACCTGGTCAAGTTCTACAACGCGGAAACGGGCGAGTTCGACATCGAAGGCTATCGCCACGCCATCCGCCTCTGGACGGTGGTGCTGGAAATCAGCGTGCTGATGGCGCAGTTCCCCAGCCGCGAGATCGCGCAGCTGAGCTACGATTACCGCACCCTGGGCCTGGGCTACGCCAACCTGGGCGCCCTGCTGATGCAGATGGGCATCCCCTACGACAGCCCGGAAGGCTTCGGCATCGCGGGCGCTTTGACTTCGATCCTCGGTGGCGACAGTTACGCGACGAGCGCGGCCATGGCCAGCGAGATTGGCACCTTCCCGCGTTACGATGAGAACCGCGATTCGATGTTGCGCGTGATTCGCAACCACCGCCGCGCGGCCTACAACGCCGCCGAATCCGAATACGAAGCGCTAGACATCAAGCCGATGGGCATCAACCCCTCGGACACGCCGGATGACCTGCTGGCGGCCGCCCGCGATGCCTGGGATCAAGCCTTGACGCTGGGTGAATCGCACGGTTACCGCAACGCCCAGGTGACGGTGCTGGCCCCCACGGGCACGATTGGCTTGATCATGGACTGTGACACCACGGGCATCGAGCCGGACTTCGCGCTTGTGAAGTTCAAGAAGCTCGCCGGCGGTGGTTACTTCAAGATCATCAACCAGAGCATCCCGGTTGCCTTGCGCAAGCTGGGCTACGCCTCGGAGCAGATCGAAGCCATCGTCAAGTACGCAGTCGGCGCGGGCACCCTGGAGGGCGCTCCGGGCATCAACCACGAGACCCTGCGCCAGCGCGGATTTACCGAAGAAGCGCTGGCCAAGCTGGAATCCGGCCTGGAAAGTGCCTTCGAACTCAAGTTCGCCTTCAACAAGTGGACGCTGGGCGAAGACTTCTGCCGCAACGAGCTTGGCCTGACGGACGAGCAACTGAACGACTGGTCGTTTGAAATGCTCCCGGCGCTGGGCTTCACCAAAGCCGAAATCGAAGCCGCCAACGACTACGTCTGCGGCACGATGACCATCGAAGGCGCCCCGCACCTGCGCCCCGAGCACCTGCCGGTGTTCGACTGCGCCAATAAGTGCGGCCGCAAGGGTGAGCGCTTCATCCACGCGCACGGCCACATCCGCATGATGGCGGCGGCCCAGCCGTTCCTCAGCGGTGCGATTAGCAAGACGATCAACCTGCCGGCCAACGCGACGATTGAAGACATCGACGAGTCGTATCTGATGTCTTGGCGGCTCGGCCTGAAGGCGAACGCCCTTTACCGAGACGGCAGCAAGCTCAGCCAACCGCTGAACTCCAGCTCGGACGATGCGGCGGCCGCGATCCTGGAAGCGACGCTCGAAGGCCCAGCCACTACTGAGCCGGAAAACCGACAGGAAGAGGTCGCCCAGGTGGCGCAACGCCTGGTCTACCGGTACATCGCGCGGCGACGCGCCATGCCCGCCCGACGACGCGGCTACACCCAAAAGGCGCGCATCTCCGGCCACAAGGTGTACCTGCGCACTGGTGAATACGAAGACGGCACCATCGGCGAAATCTTCGTGGACATGCACCGGGAAGGGGCGGCCTACCGCTCGCTCATGAACTGCTTCGCCATTGCGGTTTCGCTGGGCTTGCAGTACGGGGTGCCGCTGGAAGAGTTCGTGGAGGCGTTTGTCTTCACCCGCTTCGAGCCCAACGGTCCGGTGCAGGGGCACGACAACATCAAGATGTCCACTTCGGTCATCGACTACCTGTTCCGCGAACTGGCGATGACCTACCTGGGCCGCACCGACCTGGTGCAAGTCCGCCCCGAAGACCTGCGCGCCGACACCGTCGGTGGCCCGAGCCAGCCCGCGCTGGAATTTGAGGACGAAGCGGAGATGGACAACGGCGTGCTGCCGGTGAGCCGAGAGAATCACGACTCCCGGGGCTTCAATAAGGGTCTGGACACCACCCCTTCGATGCTGAGCCCGACGCTGGAGCCACAGGACCCGCCCTTTGCCCAGGTGATGCCGACCCGCAAGGTGGAGCGAGTGGCCATCCAAGAGCGAGTGAGCATGGTGGCCGACCAGCGCACGGAAAAGATCCGGGAAGCGCGCTTGAAGGGTTACGAAGGTGACCCGTGCGGCGAGTGCGGCGCGTTCACCCTGGTGCGCAACGGGGTGTGCCTGAAGTGCAACACCTGCGGTAGCACCAGCGGCTGCTCCTAATCCATTGGGAGAGAGAACGAACCCCCAGCGGGATGCGACAGCATCCCCTGGGGGCTTTTCTTTAAGTTGACCGGATCACCAATCGAGGTGCCAGGGGCGCTGACCTTCAAGGTCCTTGAGATCGCTGCGGACATCCACGGGCTCATCGGCGCGGAGAATGTTGACCCCCAAGTCTCGGAGCCGGGCGACGGCGTTCCCAGGGGTTACGTCCAGCGCCATGAGGGGATACCCCTGCTGCCGCATCGCCCGGGCCAGAGCGGGGTGGATGCGTTTCTCGGTGGTGGCCACCCCGTCGGCATGGGACTGCACCAAGCGGCTCACTAACTCGGCGATGTCCTTTTCGCCGAAGGCCCGGTCCGCTTCCCAAAAGGCCATTGCTTCGGGAATCTTATTCTTCGCGTAACGAACGACTTCGGGATCGGAAGTCAGGAACACCACTCGCGACCTTGCCCCACTCTTCGCCACCACATTCACAGCGGCTGCCCCCGATCGCTCCTGGCTCACGCGGATCACCAGCGAAAGCGGTGCCCGCAGTTCCTCGAGAGTCTCGGCGAGCGGTACCCAGCCTTGCGTCAAAGCCTCGGAGAGCAAAAGCGCATCCGCATCAGCCGGTTGCGCGTCGGAAACCCGAGTGACCACCGACACCGCGTCTCGAGTCACGGCTACCAAAACCTCGGCCATCGGCACATCCCGGTTCACCAATGACCAACTGGAATCCGAAAGCGAACCCGGCCTCTCAAGTAGAGCCGAGGACGACGCCATCACGACAGATCGATCCCAACTCCCAGATACCAATGCGGACGGCTGCGCCGACGCCCCGTAAGGCATCGCTATCGAAAGAGCAACCGAAAGCCACATTTATAAATCCATCTTAACGGAAAGTTATCCGTGTGTCTACCCTCTGGCGAATGAAACGTGATAATGGTTCCGCAAACTCATACCATCAGCAACTACATCCGCAGTTTTTGACATCGATTACAAGTCAACAGCCCGCAAATTTAACAGCTATTCTTGCTCATCGGATGGATAACTACCCAGTGTCGTGATTTCTAAGGTCAAGGCCTTCAAATCCAGCATCGCCTGGTCCACATTCGCATCGTGGCGGTGCCCCACACAATCACAGAAGAATATATATTCAAATGAGCTGCGCGGGGCCGGGCGGCTTTCAATCATCAGCAGGTTCACTTGATTGCGATCCAGGGCGCCTAGCGCTCGGTAGAGTTCACCGGGCTGGTTACGCAGATTAAACATCAACGAGGTCTTGTCGCGGCCCGTGCGGGCTGGCGCATTGAAGCCAATCACCAAGAACCGCGTGCGGTTATGCGGGTCGTCCTCAATGTGCTCATCCAGCACCGGCAAGTCATAAAGATCGGCCGCCAAACGGTTGGCAATCGCTGCCCCGTGCGGGTCGTTCTTTGCCATCGCCACCGCCCGCGCCGTGGGGGCCGCATCCACAATCTCCACGCCGGGCAGGTAGGTGTTCAGCCACGCTTGGCACTGCCGCAGGGGTTGGCTACCTGCGTAAACCCGCTGCACTTCTTGCCGGCCCGCCGCCGCACTCACCAGGCAGTGGTGGATCGGCACGTACCGCTCCGCGCAAATCTTCACATTGGTGCGCGGGAACCCGTCCAGCGTCTCCGGCACCACCCCGGCCGTGCTGTTCTCCACTGGCACCACCCCGTAATCCACCAAACGGTGCTCCACGGCCATGAACACGTCAAGGATGCTCTCCTTGGGCACAAACGTGGTGCTGTTGCCAAAGACCTGGGTGCTGGCATAGTGGCTGTAGGTGCCCTCCGGCCCCCAATAGGCCACCTTCATCGGTTGTTCACTGGCCCGCGCTGCACTAATCACCTCGCGGTAAATGGCAATCAGCTGGTCATCCCGCAGCGGCCCGGGGTTGAGGCGGCGTAGCTTCTCGTAGACGCTTCGTTCGCGCTCGGGAGTGAAGAACGGCTGCCCGTCGCGCCCCTTCACCAGCCCGACCTCAATCGCCAGTTCGGTGCGCCGGCTGAGGAGCCGCACCAGGTCGGCATCCACCGCATCAATCTCGGTGCGGATCTCGTCCAGCGGGCGCGGGTCGCTCATGCCCGTCATGCTACCAAGTTGTTTTGAACCTGGTATTGCTCCAAGGGACACGGGGCGACCAAAGGCGGAACAAACCCGCCATGCGCGCACACCCCCGGATCTGGTTGGGCGGTTGCTCTTTGCTGCTGTTGTCCAGTCTGGCCATCACGCAGCTCTCCCCGCTTTTGCTCCCCCAGGTGCACGAAACCTACGAGCAATCCGAGCGCGCGGTGCAAGACGGCCAATACCATATGGCGCTGGCCCTGATGAAGGGCACGCTCTATAGCGACGGGGTCACCATTGGCATTGAGGGCGATCACGCCGAGCGCACCGCCATTGTGCGCGAGGCCGCCCAGGGCTGGAACCAAGCGCTGGAGGGCGATTCCCCCATTCGGTTAGTTTCGATGCGCGAGAACCCGCAGGTCATCGTCAAGTGGGTGCCGCAGGTGCCCGCCGAAGGCAGCCACACCCTGGGGCTGATCAAGATGCGCAAGGAGTTCCGGTGGAACACCACCCGCCACGAGGTCGGCATCAAGGGCACGATTTACGTGGCCACGCAGCCGCCGGGCAGCCCGCTCACCCGCTCCGAACAGGTGGATGTGGTGATGCACGAACTGGGGCACCTGCTGGGGCTGGACGACTGTGGCGACCTCGGCCCGCTGATGGGGCCGCTGGAGCGCGGCAAGCCCGTGGGGGCGCCGACCCCCGCCGAAGTGGCGGCTGTCACGGGTCTCCGCCGTATGGTAAGAGATAAGTTAAGTCTCGTCAATTTACAACTCAGTCGGCAGACGACGACCGCTGGTCGCCGTCAACTCCCGCAAGAACACCGTCAAACTTCGCCCCACGATCATGGAAAGATCGCGGTAGTGGAGAGTCAAGCAAAGTGAGAACGCAAACCTAAAGGAGTAAGAAACCGTGTTACCAGTCGGAACGATGTCAATGCTCAACACATTGGCCCAGTTACGGCGACTTGAATCCCAAGTGAATCTCAGCGTCAGCCGTGCGGACATTGCCGGCCATACCTACGAGTCCCTGGCCAAGCGACATGAAGCGGCTCAGATCTCTCTCGAGACGAGCCGAAGGCTCGAACGGGTCTCATCGCTCGTGCGGACCGCCCTCGATGTGCGCGTCTAACGAGCGGCCCGGCAAAGACGCATAACCATTCGGTATCCTGACCGTGTGGCTCAGGAATCCATTGGTGTCCGCATCGGACTGCTCTACGACTTGCAGGCGTCGTGGCTGGAACCCCGCTTTGCGCGGCACGGCCTGTCTTTCACCACGTTTCAGCTTCTTGCGGCCGTGCAGAGCGCCGGCAAATCAGCCTCGCAGGTAGAAATTGCCCGCCGCCTGGGCATCTCCGCCGCCACATTGAGCGAAGCGGTGTTCGCGCTGGTGAAGAAGGGCTGGATCCAGCAATCGGCCAGCGCCACCGACCGCCGCGTGAAGGTGCTGAGCCTCACCACCCCCGCCACCAAGGCGCTGAAGGCGGCCCTGAAGGAAGTGGACCAGTTTGAAGTGCTGGTGCAGCGCGCGCTGAGCGAGGCGGATATTAACCGTTTGGCGAAGCTGATGGACGCCGTGGCCAAAGAAGTTGAGCAAGAGTTTTCAACAGGCGCATCGTCCCGGTGATTTGCTCCGTCCTCTAACTTGGAGGCACTATTCTTGCTACGAATCATCGGCGTTGATCCAGGGACGGGACATGACGATGAGGCCGTGCTCTTGCAAAACCAGGGCGCCCTCAAGGTCTATCTCGCCGGCTACACCATCCTTGCCGTCGGCGGCG
>CAZDWU010000086.1:0-2151 GCA_964509165.1 uncultured Chthonomonas sp.
GTGACGGTGCGGTTGAGCAGAGCGGTGAAGTCCACCACGCTCACGGTCGGCACCGGTACGCGGAACGCCATGCCCGTGAACTTGCCCTTCAACTCCGGAATCACCAGCCCGACGGCCTTGGCGGCCCCGGTGCTACTCGGCACCACATTCTCGGCGGCGGCGCGGCTGTCGCGCAGGTCCTTCTTGGCCGTGTCCACCGTGCTCTGGCTGTTGGTGTAGGCGTGCACCGTGGTCAACAGCCCTTTTTGGATGCCGAACGAGTCGTGCAGAACCTTGGCCACCGGGGCCAGGCCGTTGGTGGTGCAGCTCGCGTTGCTGATCACGTTGTGGTTGGCCGGGTCGTACATCCCGTCGTTCACGCCCAGCACTAGGGTCACGTCTTCGTTCTTGGCCGGGGCGCTGATGACAACCTTCTTCACGCTGCCACCCAGGTGGGCCTTGGCGAGGTTGGCGTCGGTGTAGCGGCCGGTGGATTCGACCACGATGTCTACGCCGGCATCAGCCCAGGGGATCTTGGCCGGGTCCGGCTCCTTAAAGACCTTAATGTCGTAGCCGCCCACTTGCACGCTATCGTCGTCGTAGCTCACGCTGCCGTTGTAGTTGCCGTAGCAGGTGTCGCGCTGGAAGAGGTACGCGTTGGTGCCCACGTCGGTCAGGTCATTCAGGGCCACGACTTCGATATCTTTGCCGTGCCGTTCGATGATGGTGCGGAGCGACAAGCGGCCAATGCGGCCAAATCCATTAATGCCAACGCGAACTGCCATAAACTTCAGAATACACCCTCTCTCCGGGCGCGGGCATGACCTCTCGGCACGGGGCGAGCCAGGGGCCACCGGTATTCTTGAACCCTATGTCGTCGTCGTTCCGATCTGAGTTTGTGCGCACCCTGCACGAGCGCGGATTTATCCACCAATGCACGCACCTTGACGCCCTGGACCAGCGGGCCGCCGAAGGCCGCATCGTGGGTTATATCGGCTTCGACCTCACCGCCGACAGCTTGCACGTGGGCAGCCTCTTCCCGCTCATGCTGCTCCGCATCCTGCAGCAAACCGGCCACCAGCCCATCGTCGTCCTGGGCGGCGGCACCACCAAGGTGGGTGACCCCAGCGGCAAGGATGAATCGCGGCAATTGATGACCGACGAGCGCATCGCCGCCAACAAGGCGAAGCTGCAAACGATCTTTGATCAGTTCTTGACCTTCGGGCCGAACGAAGCCCTGGTGGTGGATAACAGCGAGTGGCTGGACGAACTCAAGTACCTCGACATGCTGCGCAGCGTGGGCACGCACTTCACCATCAACCGGATGATGACGTTTGATAGCGTCAAAACCCGCCTGGAACGCGAGCAGCCCCTCACCTTCCTCGAATTCAACTACATGATCTTGCAGGCGTACGACTTTGTGGAGCTGAACAAGCGCTACGGCTGCACGCTACAAATGGGCGCGAGCGACCAGTGGGGCAACATCGTAAACGGGGTGGAACTCCACCGCCGCATGGTGGGCCGCGAGGATGAAGATGACTCGCTGATCGGCCTCACTTGTCCGTTGCTCACCGATAGCCAAGGCAAGAAGATGGGCAAGAGCGCGGCGGGCGCGGTGTGGCTGAACCCTGACCGGCTGAGCGACTTCGATTTCTGGCAGTTCTGGCGCAACGTGGACGATGCGGACGTGGTGCGGTTCTTGCGGCTATTCAGTGAGCTTCCGTCCGAAGAGATTGATCGCCTCGCCGCGTTGGAAGGACGCGAGATCAACGATGCCAAGAAGGCCCTGGCCACCGCCGTCACCGCGCTGGTGCGCGGACGAGAGGCGGCGGAAACGTCGGCCCGCACCGCCCAGGAGACCTTTGAGCAAGGGGCATCCTCGGAAGGTCTGCCGGCCATCGTGGTGGACCTGAGCGAACCCGTGCGCGTAACTGACCTTTTGGTGAAAGCCGGTCTGGCCGATAGCAACGGCGCGGCCAAGCGTCTCATCCAAGGGGGCGGGGTCCGCGTCAACGATGCCAAGGTGGCCGACGTTCAGGCCGCCGTCTCCCTTGCCGATTTGAACGACGGTGTGATGAAACTCAGCAGTGGCAAGAAGCATCACGTCCTCGTTCGCACGTCCGAGTAAATGAACATGATCAGCACCCTCATCGCCGCGTCCCTGCTCGCCGC
>CAZDWU010000086.1:2251-8278 GCA_964509165.1 uncultured Chthonomonas sp.
CAAGCGCGAGATGGAGCCCATGGCCGAGCTGGATGAATCGCTGCAGGGCCGCTTTGTGGTGAGCAAGAAGGGATTGGTCTATCAGTTCGACCACTACGAGGTTGGCGCGTACGCCGAGGGCACTTACGAGTTCACCGTGCCGTGGTCTGCACTCATGGATTACCAGCCCAGCAACCTGGCCAAGCGACTCTCTATGCCCTAAGCGTGCCGCACCCTAAGCGGTAGATTCGAGTGGCCATGCCACAGTTTCGGCTATACGATACGATGTCGCGCAGCGTGCGTCCGGTAGAGACGCAGGAACCCGAACACCTCCGGTTCTACTGCTGTGGCCCCACCGTGTATAGCTACGCCCACATTGGCAACTTCCGCACTTTCTTGAGTGCGGACCTGGTGGTGCGCACGGCCGAATCCCTCGGCTGGCGGGTCAGCTACGCCAGCAACATCACCGACGTCGGTCACCTCACGGAGGATGACGTGGCCGACGCGGGCGGCGAGGACAAGATGGAGCGCGCCCTGCGCAGCAAAGAGGGCGAAGCCTTTGCCAACGTCTGGGATCTCGCGCGGCACTACGCCGACGCCTTTGAAGAAGACTGGAGACTGCTGAACATGCGGGCTCCCACTGTGCGCCCCCGCGCCACCGAGCACATGCGCGAGCAGATCCAGGCCGTGGAAGACCTCATCAAGTCCGGCCACGCCTACGAAACGCCGACCGGCGTGTATTTCTCGGTCGAGAGCTTTGACGGCTACGGCAAGCTCAGCGGCAACAAGGATCAGGACACCCTGATGCGCGCGGTGCGCACGGTGGTGCAAGACGACAACAAGCGCCACCCGGCCGACTTTGCCCTGTGGAAGAAGGACGACAAGCACCTGATGCAGTGGTTCAGCCCGTGGGGCTGGGGCTTCCCGGGGTGGCACATCGAGTGCTCCGTGATGGCGCGGCAGTACCTGGGCGACACCATTGACCTCCACGCGGGCGGCGAAGACCTCGTGTTCCCGCACCACGAGTGCGAAATCGCGCAGAGCGAGAGTTGCACCGGCAAGGCGTTTTCTAACCATTGGATGCACGTGCGGTTCTTGCAAGTGGAAGGGGAGAAGATGGCCAAGAGCAAGGGCAACTTCTTCACGGTGCGGCAGCTCATTGAAGAAGGCCACGACCCGCTGGCGATCCGCCTCGCGCTAATGGGCACGCCTTACGGCAAGCCCATGAACTTCACCATGCAGGGCCTGCGGGATGCCGGGGGCATCCTGGCGCGCATCCAAGAAGTGGAACGCCGTGCGGCCAAGGAAGCGGGCACGCCGGGGGCCGAAGTCCAGCGTATCTACGACGAACTGCTGGGCGCGATGTGCGAGGACCTCAACACGAGCGTCGCGGTGGCCAAGATGATCGAAGGGATTCGGAGCTTCCTCCGCGAAGACACGCTCTCGGCCGCGCAGGCCGGGGAAGCGCGCTGGTTCCTGGATCGCATCGAGCAAACCCTGGGGATGCACGGCCGTACCGCCGAGCCCACCACGGCCCCCGAGGTACCCGAGATCAACGGGGTGCTCATCACCAAGTGGATCGAGGACCGGGCGGAAGCCAAGCGCGCCAAGGACTTTGCCCGCGCCGACGACATCCGCAAGCAAATCGAGGCGGCAGGCTTTGAACTCCGCGACACTCCGCAGGGCACGGAGTGGAAGCGGCTAGCGCCCGGCTAGTCTTGCCTAGCCCTTGGGCGGGGCATACAGCTGCTCGATGAGACGAATGTACTCATCGAGCGGCCTCAGCCCGACTTTGCGGCGGCGTTCATCCACTCGCCGGGGATCACGCAGGCGCGTGGGCACGGCCTTGCCGTTCACCAGCGACATCTGGGTGCCGTAAATCTGCATCCCGCCGGTGTTGATGGCCACTCGGTCTGTAAGATAGGCAAAGTCGGTGCCGCTCACCTCGCCCTTGGCCACCAGGGGCTCCATCAGGCGCAGGCAGTGCTTCTGAAACTCGGGGTCCGCATCTTGGTGCTGCACAATCAGCCACGCCATGTGCCCGGCTTCCTGCCCCACGCGGGTGTAGGTGGGCCACCCCACGCTGGCCACGATGCGCTTCATCTCGGCTCCGTTCTGGCGATCTTCGCGCTTCATGTCGCCCATCGCAATTTGCATGGCCGGTTGGTCGTTTCTTTGCATCGCCGCCACCATGCGATTGCGGGCTTCTTGGTCGGCCATGGCCATGGCGATGATCCGCATCCCGAGGTCGGGATCAAGCGGGGCACTGGTCGGAGGAGGTGCCAGCGCGATCGCCAATGCCACCGGAACAAGCGAAAGGGCCATATTGCGATGACGAACCAGATTGACGCCGGGTTGCGAGCTAGATCGGCTCGCCGTCCATCTCTTGGCTGGCGATCATGTTATTCGGGTCCAGCGTGAGAGCGTGGCGGAAGGCGTTCTGCGCTTCGGCTTCACGCCCCAGGCGCCGCATGGTAATCCCGATGAGCGCGTACGAATCCGCGTAACCCGGGTTTAGGCGTGCCGCTTCTTCAAAGGCCGCCAACGCCGCCTCAGATTTATTGCCTTCGAACAAGGCTTCGCCCAGCCTCACATGGAGGTCAGGAAAGCTCGGCGCGAGCTTGATGGCGTCGCGCATGCTCTTCTCGGCGCGTTCGGGGTCTTGCGCCAGCATCGCATTGCGGAACTCTTCCACCAACGAAGGGATATCAAAATTGCCGGCCGGGCGGAAGTTGAGAAGCCACTGGGCCACTTCATCCCAATTTTCGGCCTTTGCCTGGGCGACGATGGCCTCCCACTCGGGGGACTGCATGTTGGAGAACCGCTCCATCGCGCTTTGCGCCTGGTTCCAGCCGTTTTCGACGTCCCCCAACTTCATCAAAATGCCCGCCCGCCGGATATGCGCTAAGGCGTAGCGGGGGTTGACTTCGAGCGAGGCATCCACGTGCTGCAGCGCCTTGTCGTACTGTTCCACCCGGGCGTAGGCGGTGGCCAAACTGGCCTGCACGTCGGCAAATCGGGGGCGAAGGCCGGCGGCCTGCATCAGCACGGCGACGGCGTCCTCGTTTTGGCCTTCGGCCAGGGCCGCTGTGCCCATTCGGGCGAGGGAACCGGCGAGATAAGAGATGGCTTTCTCCCGGAGGCGATCGTTGGGCTCGGTTTCTACGGCTTGACTAAAGTGGGCGGCGGCTTCGGCAAAGCCCTTGTTTTCGTAGGCTCGTAATCCTCGATCAAAGTGTTCGTTTTGACCAAATCCGAACCATTTCCCTACAAAAGTCATTCAGTCCCCAAAATCCAGTTGGATAGCGCAACCCAAAGGAGGTGGCCCTCCTTGGCCGCTCGCCCGCCAGTCCTTTGGCATCATTCAGACGCACGCCAAAGGCAGAAAGGCGCGTTACACTTCCAAAACGAGACCGTCATACCCCACTTGGATGCCGTGAGGTTCAAACCATTTGACGAGTTCTTCGTGCGTAGCATCCCCGTTGTGGCTGTGGTGGGTGGTAACCACTTGACTGTCCGGCCCGAGGGTGCCCATCTGTCGCAGGCGCCCGACCATGGCCAGGCACTCGTGCACATCGAGGTGGCCGTTGTAAGGGGTGTGAACGAAGCCTTCAGAGCATTCAATCACCAAAAGGTGGACATTGAGCCCCTGCAAGAAGCGCCACGTGCGTTCATCCCAAATGCCCGTATCGGTGGCATAGAGGAGCGTGCGTCCGCCTTGCTCGATCACGAGGTTCTGGGTGTCTTCGGCGGGGGAACCGTGGTTCGCCTTGATCGGAGTGATGACGTACTCGCCGTGGGTCACGCTGGCAAAACTCTGCGTGGTCACCATCTCCATCGGCCAATCGGGATAGCGCTCACGTAATCGCCGAATGATCGTGCCGTTGGCATAAATCGTAAAGGGGCAGGCGTCTTCCGCTGTAAAGGGCACCACGGCGTATTGCAGTTCTTCGATGGCAAAGTGGTCCGCGTCACTGTGGGTAAAGACCACGGCCGACCAATCGCGGGGGCAGCTGCCCGTGGCAATCACTTGCGAGAACGTGTCGGGGCCAAAGTCAATCTTGAGGTCCTCGTTCACCAGGGCGGCAGCACGGGTGCGCACGTCGCGCCCCTTGTGCTGGCGGGCGTATTCGCTCACGCGGCTATCGCCAAACAGCCCCGGAATCCCGTCGGCCCCGCCCGTTCCTTGCAGCGTGATTTTCATCGGTCTCTTCGGCTCCAAAACACCGGCCCCGAGGGGATGCGCGGCAAGACCTGCGCCATGGCGGGGGCGAGGGGGTCGGTGGACTCAAGGGCGAGTGCGGCGGGGCCAGCGTCGTGCTCCGGCAGTCGCTCCCAGCCCGTACCACCCAGCCATTCGCCGAGGGTGGCCCAGAACGTGGCCTCGCGCGGACGGAACGCCCACGTGCTGCCATCCGCTTCCGTGACCTTGAGGGCCGGATCGTTGGGGGCCATGCTTTCGAGTTCTGGACCGCTCAGAACCGTGCCATGTTCCGCGCACCGGGTCTGCAGGTCCGGTTGGGGATAGCGCTTGAGGCGGAGGGGCACCGGTTGCGCATGAGCCTCGCCCACAATGGCGACGAGCGCGTGGGTGGCCTTGGGGTTCTCCTCCGTAAAGCTCCGCACCGCGCCCAAGCGGTCTGGGTTGTCTACCACGCGCAGGTTGCGGACGGTTACGGGCTCGTCCGTGAGTTCGCTCAGCACCGACTCTTCCAGGTTCGTCAAGGCGGGCAGATCACCCACCGCGACCAGTGGCTCCAAGTAGGTGTCGGTGGACTCCAGCAACCGGAGGCGGTCATCCCCCCGCGAGGGCAGCTCGGCCCCGCGCGGAACGAGTTCGCTCACCGCCACCAGGCCGTAGAGCACCGGGACGCCTTGCCATTTCAGGCCGTAGAGGCGGGGTTCCTCGGCAATGGAAAGGGTGCCGTCGCGCCGCCACATTTCGAGCTGGGCGGCCGCCCGGGCGTACTGCACAAACTGGCTGCGGTCGTCGGATTCACGGCGGGGGCGCACCAGGTGGATTGCGCTCAGGGGGTTCTCGCGGTGGCTTTCCACCTCGGCCGGAGACATCATCTCCACGGGGGGTACCCAGCCCGCAGGCGGAAGCCCACTCAGGCCCCGGAACGGCCTCACTTCCACCATGCGGGAATCATACCGATGCCGTTGCCGATGCAACGGGGCCCCTTTGGGGCACCCCGGTGCCAACGTCCCTGCCGGGATGCACGTAGGCTGAGGGAAGCATGAGTACACTGGCTGTGATGAGTCTTCCTCGGCACTTTGCCGATTGGCAGAGCCGCGTGGACGCCCGGATGTCCGTCCTCCTCCCGAGTGAGGACCTGCCCGCGCCCGCCCTCAGCCAATCTATGGCCTACAGTGCCTTGGCTCCCGGTAAGCGGGTGCGACCGCTCCTCTGCATGGCCAGTGCCCTCGCCGTCGGGGGCGACCCGGAAGCGGCGCTGGACGGCGCTTGCTCCCTCGAATTCCTGCACGTCTTCTCGCTCATCCACGACGACCTGCCGGCGATTGACAACGACGATTTGCGCCGGGGCCGCCCCACCAACCACAAGGTCTACGGCGAAGGCATGGCGATCTTGGCCGGAGATGCTCTTTTCGCCCTTGCGCTCCGGGTAGCTCTCACCAGCCACGCCGAGCCCGCCATCGCTCACCGTGTCGGGCTGTGCTTGGCCGAGTGCGCCGAGGTGCTGGTGCGCGGAGAAGTCCTGGATGTACTAAGTGAAGGGGAGAACCCGGACCTCGCCCTCGTCCAAGAGATTCATGCGATGAAGACCGGAGCCCTGCTGGGGTGCGCCTGCGAAATGGGCGGTCGCTTGGGCGGCGCTAACGAAGCCCAAGCCGCTGCACTCCGCGCCTACGGTCAGCACTTGGGTCTCGCCTTCCAGATTGCCGACGACGTCCTCAACGAAACCGGCAACGAAGAGCAACTGGGCAAGGCCAGCGGCAGTGACCGTGCCCGGGGCAAGCAAACCTACGTCGCCGTGATGGGCGTGGACGGAGCCCGCGCGGCCGCCGAACGGGAAATCAGTGCCG
>CAZDWU010000087.1:0-8154 GCA_964509165.1 uncultured Chthonomonas sp.
CTCTCCTTCGGGATCATCATCCCGGACCTGCAAACCCGCGCCGAGAGCCTCGGCCTGCGCGGCGTCGCCATCGGGGCGGTCCTCTCCATCTACAGCGTCGCTCAGCTCCTGGTCGCCCCCTATCTCGGCCGCCTCAGCGACCAAGTGGGACGACGAAAAATCCTCCTCATCACCGCCTTCCTCAGCATCATCGCGGGCGGGGCGTACGCCTTCAGCACCTTCCTCCCGGTGATGATCCTCTCGCGGATCCTGCTGGGCTCGGCCGCCGCCAACCTGGGCGTGGTCTACGCCTACGTCTCCGACGTCACCGAACCCCAAGACCGCGCCAAGAGCATGGGGATGCTGGGGGCCGCTTTCGGCCTCGGGTTCCTGCTCGGCCCGCCGGCGGGGGCGCTGCTGGTGCAGGTCAATCAGGGCCACCCGGGCCTGCTGGGGGCGGTGTCGGCCCTCTTCGGGCTCGCCAACTTCCTGTTCATCTACTTCTTCCTCCCCGAGGCCCCGGTCCGCGAACCCGAGGGCGCCAAGGGCGGTCTCCGCGCCCAGTTTCAGCGGCTGGCCGAAGGCATCCGCACCCCGGGCCTCGGCCCGCTCTTGGTGCTGTTCTTCTTCGCCAACTTCGCGTTCTCGAACCTGGAGAGCACGTTCTTCCGCCTCGAAAAGTCGCTCTACGGCCTCACCGAGCTCGAAACTAGTTACGTCCTCGTCTGGGTCGGCATCATCGCGGCGGTGATGCAAGGCGCACTCATCCGCCCGCTCGTCAAGCGGTTCGGCGAGGTCAATCTCCTGCGCTTTGGCTACCTGCTGGTGGCGCCTACCCTCGCCCTGGTGCCCTACACGCCATCGTGGATCCCGCTCCTGCTCGGCTGCCTCATCATGGGCATCGGCAATGGCATGGTGGGGCCGTCGCTCTCCAGCCTCATCTCTCGCGCCGCCCCGGTGGCGCTGGTGGGGGGCGTGTTCGGGCTCACGCAGTCGCTGGGGGCGCTGGCCCGCATTGTCGGCCCCTCGTTTGGCAACTGGCTGTACGAGTACGGCCCGCACGTGCCCTACATTGTGGGCGGGGCCATCATGATCTATCCTGTCGTGGCGGCCTGGTTCATCAAGCCCCCCAAAGACGATGAAAGCCCCTCTGACCAGGCTCCCGGGAAAACCCCGGAAGGTGGTGCAGAAGGGCAAATTGTGACGTCGAGCTAAGCGCTTATTCGGTCGGCTTGGTGGCAGCGTCCTTGGCCACGCTCCACGGCGAAATCACCACGGGCTTGCCTTCCACGCTCAGTTGCGCCCAGCCGGAATCCAGCCGCTTCACGGTGATGCCGTCGGCGAGCTTGCCGCCCACCCGGGCAAACACCGGCTTGTCGTCCGGGCTGAGGAACACGGCCAGGTGGCCATTGAGGGCTCCCACCGTGCCACCGAAGCGCCACCCCTTGGTGGCATCGGCAAAGGCGCCGGTCTGAGCGGCTTCGCCACTCGCGCCTGCGGCCGGGGCCGCCGCCTTCGGGGTTTCACGCGGAGTTGCACCCGCCGGCGGGCTGGCCGGGGCCGGGGCCCCTTCGGCGCTCATCACCTGGCCTTCTTCAAACATATAGGTGACCACGCGGTTGGCTTCGTCTTCCATGCGGCCGGCAAATCGGGCCTGAATCCGGGCCTGCACCCCGCGACCAAGGCGGGCATCGTTCCCCGCCACATTGATCACCATGTGCGTGCTCCAGCCGCTGCGCGGGCTCGGGCCGATGAAGATCACCAGGCTTTCGCTGGCATCCGGCTTGAGATATTCGTCAATCTTGCCACCGAGGCGGAACGACTTGCCCTTCAGCTTGGCATCGGCTTCCTCCACATTCGCTGCGTATTGAGACTCCCAATCGCGGATCATCTCGTCCACGCCCCGGTTGCGGGCACTGGCCCGATCGGCTACGTTCCGCGCCGTTTGAATGGGGTTGAACTCCTGGCGAGGCCACTTGAAGTCCTCCCACTGCTCATACATGCGGCTGGCGGCGGTCACCGCCGGCTTCGCCTTTGCCTGGGGGGCAACGTAGGTTTGCGTGACGGCTCCCGTCACCACAACTCCGGCCAATAGGGCAAATCCGACCCATACCCTCGCGTCCATACCAGGGTTGTTCCCGGCAATCTCATTCGAGAAGCCGGGAAAATTGCGAGGTTCTGGCCGTTTAGCCTTCTTTTTCTTCGTACTGAGTCTTCAGCGAGGCCACCACATTGGGGTCTGCCAGAGTCGTGGTGTCGCCCAGGGCGCGACCTTCGGCCACGTCGCGCAGCAGGCGCCGCATGATCTTGCCACTGCGGGTCTTGGGCAGGTCGGCGCTGATGTAGATGTCATCCGGCCGGGCGATGGCCCCGATCTTGGCCGCCACCCACGCCTTCAGTTCGGCGATGCGGGCTTCCCCTTCCGGAGAGGTGGGGTCCACGCGGTGGCTCGCCCGGAGGATGACAAACGCGGCAATGGCCTGCCCCTTGATGGCGTGCTGCTTGCCAATCACGGCGGCTTCGGCCACCGCCTCGTGGGCCACCAGCGCGCTTTCCACTTCCATCGTGCTGATGTTGTGACCGCTCACCAGCATGATGTCGTCCACGCGACCCAGCAGCCAGTAGCTGCCGTCACCGTCCACCTTGCAGCCATCGCCGGGGAAGTACTTGCCCGGGAACCGCGACCAGTACGTCTGCATATATCGCTCCGGGTCCCCCCAAATGCCGCGCAGCATCGAGGGCCAAGGCTCGGTCAGGGCGAGGATGCCGCCGGTGCCTTCGGGGTCGCCGGAATCCAGGTTCAACTCCTGCCCTTCTTCGTTCATCAGGGTGGCCGCCACCCCCGGGAAGGGGCGCGTGGCCGAACCCGGCTTGGTGCCCGAGATGCCCGGCAACGGGGTGATCATGATCGCGCCGGTTTCGGTCTGCCACCAGGTGTCCACAATCGGGCAGCGCTCGCCGCCAATCACCCGGCGGTACCACATCCAGGCTTCGGGGTTGATCGGCTCGCCTACCGAACCCAGCAGCCGCAGTGAACTCAGGTCGCAGCGGTTGGGATACTCCTCGCCCCACTGCATGAACATGCGGATGGCGGTCGGTGCGGTGTAGAGAATCGTGACTCGGTGCCGCTCAATGATGCGCCAGAACCGGTCCTTATCCGGTACCGCCGGCGAACCTTCATACAGCACCTGCGTCACCCCATTGGCCATCGGGCCGTACACCACATAGCTGTGCCCCGTCACCCAGCCGCAGTCGGCAGTGCACCAATAAATATCCGAATCCTTGAGGTCAAACACCCACTGCGCGGTGGCGTACACCCCGGTGAGATAGCCGCCGGTGGTGTGCATGATGCCCTTCGGCTTGCCGGTGGAACCCGAGGTGTAAAGGATGTAGAGCAAGTCCTCCGCGTCCATCGGCTCGCAGGGGCAGTCGTCGCTTTGGGCGTCCACCACGTCGTGCCACCACTGGTCGCGGCCTTCGTGCCACGCGCCTCGGTTGTAGTCCGGCACGTTGCCACCGGGCTCGCCCACGCGCTCGTACACCAGCACACCCGTCACACTTGGCGCGCCCTTGGCCAGGGCCGCATCGGTGATTTCCTTCAGCGGCACTACCTTGCCGTTGCGCCACGATCCGTCGGCGGTCACCACCAGTTTGGCTCCGGCGTCGGTGATGCGCTCGTGCAGGCTTTCGGCGCTAAAGCCGCCAAACACCACGCTATGCGCCGCCCCAATGCGGGCGCAGGCGAGCATGGCAAAGCATAGTTCCGGCCCCATGGGCATGTAGAGGCAGACCCGGTCGCCCTTGGCCACACCCATCGCCTTCAGGGCGTTGCCCAGGCGGCTCACGTGGGTCTTCACATCGGCGTAGGTGAAGGTGCGCACGTCACCCGGCTCACCTTCGGCGATGAACGCCACCTTATCGCCCCGGCCCTCGTCCACGTGCCGGTCCACGCAGTTGTCGCAGGCGTTCAGTCGCCCTCCGATGAACCACTTGGCGTAGGGGAGTTGCCAATCAGAGACTGTGTGCCACGGCTCCATCCATCGCAATTGGCTGGCCCAGTTCGCCCAGTACGCCTGTCGGTCCGCCGCTGCGCGGGCGTAAATCTCGGGGTCATTGACGTTGGCCTGCGCCGCGAAGCTTTCGGAAGGGGGAAAAACTCGGTCTTCTTTCAGCAACGTGTCGATGGTGTCGTGACTCACTTCCCCATTTTAGCCCCCTTGGGTCGCGCGGGTAGCTTGCCGACAATGGGAAGTGAGGTTGAACGTGTTACGCCTGAGCCGCTGCATGGGATTGGCCGTGCCGGAGCCCACCCGGGCCGCCCGGTTCTATCAAGACACGCTCGACGTGACCTCTCTGCGCACCGAAACCTCGGTGCTGCTGGCCCTGGATGACCTGCGGCTTTATCTCGACCCCGGCCCGCAAGGCCGCTTGATGTTCGAGATGATCACCGACGACATGGAAGCCGCCCGCAAGCGCGTTTTGGCGCTGGGCATGGAGATCCTGAGTTGGGGAGGCGCGGGGCACACCAATCTTGTCCGGGACCCCCACGGCCTCATTTGGAATATCCACTGGGGCGAACCCCATGTGGAAAGCCTGACCCCGCCCAACCGGAGCCTCGCCACGAGTTGGATGGGTATCTCGCACGAAGAGCCTTACGCCGCTGCGCAGTATTACGCCCAGCTTTTCCAGGTGCCCATGCACGAATTGGTGGATGGAACTTTCGCCTTGGCCAGCGCCGGGGCGCGATTCCGGGTACGGCGCGGGGCGAACACCCCCACGATTTGGCTGAGCAATGAAGCCGATATCGAAGCCCTGATGAACTCGGGATTCCAGCCGGGGCGGGGCAGCACCCTCGTGGACCCATTTGGCATCACCTGGGCGCCCAGCCCCCTCGCACCGTGCGAAAGCGCGGTCGTTAGCATGTAGCTGGTCTCGGCCCGCTCGGGCCCGCCATAATGGAAGCACCTTGGATCTGCGCATCCCCCTGGCTTCGTTCGTGGCGGCCTGTGCCCGGCACAACATTCCGCACGTCTATCTCCACACCGAGATGGGCGAAACGGAACTCGTGGGCTGGTCGCCAACGGGCGGCTCGATCCTGAGCACTTCCGCCACCCCGCGCGGCGAAATCGAACAAATGCTGACCCAGGGCAAGATTGAGTTTAGCGAGGGTCGCAGCGCCGAGGCCGGTGCCCACCACCCGATGTGGGTGGCGGCCGTGGCCTACCGCAGCCGCGATGACGCGCCTGGCCTGTGGGTGGACGCCCTGCCCCACGAGCCCCGCACTGGCGATGTATTGGAACGTTTCCACCGCGAACTCACCGAAGACGGCGAAATGGTGGGCCTCACCCTTGCCGAGTTCCTCAACCTCGCCCGGCCGACCGTGGTGGTGCTGAGCCCCGAGGAGCAGTCCCGGTTTGCCGCATCCCACGAGAGTGACGCTCCGTAATAGGGGGTGAGATGACCGCAGAAGAACGCAATTGGGGCGCTTTAGCTCACGCGATTCCTTTGGGACTGAACTTGATCACCGGCCTGGGCTGGGTGGCGTCGCTGATTATCTACTTTGCCTACAAGGACAAGTCGAGATTTGTGGCGCACCATGCCGCGCAATCGCTGGCCATGGCGGCGCTGTTCTTCCTGCTGGCCATTGGCGGCACCATTGCCTTCTTCACCATCATCGGCATCCCCTTGGCCATCGTCATGTGGATCGTCGCGGCCGTGGGGGGCCTGATTCTGCCCATCGTGGCGGCCATCAAGGCGAGCAACGGCGAGGAATACGTGGTGCCGGTGATCGGCCAAGCCACGAAAAGCCTGACGAATACGTGAGACCCCTTGATATTTCGATGAATATCGAAATATTATAGGGACATGAATCCAGCGGCGCAGTTTGCGGCCCTGAGTGACCCCACGCGGTGGGCCGTGTTCCAGTGCATTCGGGGTTGTGGAGGCTCCCTCTACGACCCCGAGACGGGTGAGTGTTTTGGCAATGATGATCGCCGCGCCGTCTCCATCAAGGAGGCCTGCTGCAGTGTGGCCTGCGCCCCCAGCACCCTCAGCCATCACCTTTCCGTGCTGCGCGAAGCCGGCCTCATCTCCACCGAGATGCGAGGCCGCCAAGTTTATGCCTGGGTTGAAGATGCGACACTTCAATCCCTGATTCGTCACCTCGCCGAGACTCCGGTGTGCGCACCCGCCGTCTCGACTATGGCATCACTACCTAAAGGAGGATCGTGAATGAGTGAAAAGGAATGCCCTTGCTGCGAAGGCGGCGAGTGCAACTGCCCCGAAGGCTGCGAAAACTGCGACTGCTGCTAAGGCCTGAATGAAAGTGCCCCCGGTATCCCTTTCTTGGGATCCGGGGGCGTTTTTGTGCGTGGATTTCGGTTAGGCGCGTCGGCGGCGGCGAGCGACAGCAAGCAGACCCGCGCCGAGGGCGATCATGCTGGCCGGTTCGGGCACCGCTTCGAGTCGAACGGCCATGGCGAGATTCTCATCAGAGTAAAGGGGGGTGCCACCATTCAGGATGAAGACATTCCAGTACAAGATCTCATCACCCGCAAAGTTCCAAGCCAACAATCCATCGTTGGCGGCCTGCGCGTGCAGCCAGTATTTTTGGCCCGACGTCACTGTCCAACCGGCTGAAGTCACGTTGCGGGTGATGACTTCCGTTCCCATACCCAGCGAGTTCGCATTGACGGCGGTTGTGAATGGGCTACCGACTTGCGTGCCCAGCTCGTTGCTGCCGTTGTCGGTGAATAGACGCATGGTGACTTCCGGAGTACCTTGGAAGTGACCCATGGCGAGCACCATTTGCCGGACTGGGCCAGATTCCATTGCTTGGAATTGGAAGCCTTGGACGAGTTCATTGCCGGCGGGACTGTCGATTCCGGCGATGGTTGCCCCGGCCTGTCCGTCGTAGATGCCGCCACTACCAAAGGTGTCGATATAAACTTGCGCAGACGACAGCGAAGCCATCGCGAGGCCAAAACCAAGCAGAGTAAATTTCATAGATATCTCCTGCTTTAGTATATCAATATGCGCATAAACATTCGCCGCTATTTATGTAGATGAGGGCGAAGTTACGTAAATTTACGGGGCCCCGGGGAAGGCCGCGGATGCGGCCCGGGCTTCATCTATGCCCTTGTCAACCACTTTTCGCCACTCCAGATTCCAGGGCTTAGGCGCATCGATGAACGTGCGGATCAGCACGCCGCCATGGTGCCAGCGTTTGTCGGTTGGCACCACTTACCAAGGTACTCCTTGGGCATTTCTTGCTTGGTTCGCGACTAGCCTCGACGACGGCGGCGAGCCACGGCCAAGAGCCCCGCGCCGAGGGCGATCATGCTGGCCGGTTCGGGCACCGCTTCGAGGCGAACGGCCATACCTTCACTATCGAAGTAGCCGGGCGAGCCGCCATTCGTGATGAGGGCCCGAGTGTAGGTGTTGCCGTCGGTCGAGAAGTTCCAAGCCAACCAAGCGTCGTTGGCGGATTGCGCCATCAGCCAGTAGTTCTGCCCCGCCGTGACCGTCCAACCGGCCCCGCTGACGTCGCGCGTGATGACTTCCGTGCCGCCCCCAAAGGAGCCCGAGTTTACGGTCGTCGTGTAGTCGCTACCCACTTGCGAACCGAGCGTGTTGCTGTTGTCGGCAAAGAGCCGCATGGTCACTTGCGGGGTGCCCGCGACGTGCCCCATGGCGACCACCATTTGCCCGACAGAGCCGGTGTTGGCCACCTGGAACCGAAATCCCTGGATATTTTCAGCGGCCAGCGGACCACCAAGACCAGAGACCGTGGCACCGCTTCCGGTGTTGTAAGTGTCTCCACTCCCAAACGTGTTTACAAAAACCTGAGCCGACGACAGCGAAGCGGCTGCGAGCCCAAGTCCAATCAAAGTCAATTTCATAGAACTCTCCGATTTGAGTATAGCTATGTGACCACAATATTGCGTTGTTTTTCACAAGAAGCTTCAGGGAACCTCGCAGGATTACGGGGATCCCCGGAAGGCCGCCAGTTCTTTGCCTCGATCCCCACTTTCTCCAGCTCGTCTAGCCACCCCTTCTCCTAGGGTTCCAGCGCCTCTACAATCGTGCGCACCACCTAATGGGCGCGGTATCAATATTGCTCCGCCGGCACCACGTCTTGAGGAGTACCGGCGAGAGAACTGGATTGAGCTTCTG
>CAZDWU010000088.1:0-8134 GCA_964509165.1 uncultured Chthonomonas sp.
CCCAAGTCGAAGACATCTCGAACACCGCGCTGATCGTGGAAGGTTCGAACTGGGATGCCTGGTTCACGCTCCTCTCCTGGAGCCCGACCTCCGGCCCGCTGAGCAGCTGCGTCCGCTGGAACCCGGCCAACTGGAACGCCAACGGTACGTCCTTCAGCTACCCGTTCACCACGACCACCAAGGTGGAAAACAACCGAAGCGGTCTCCGACACGGTGGCGCCCTCTGCGCTGTGCCGCAAGGTCGCACCACCTACACGGCTACGGACTCCAGCGCCAAGAGCGTGAACTTCCGCCAGCACTTCTACAACCCGACCCCGAGCACCAACAACCCGGCGATCTTCGTGACCCGCGGTCTCAACCCGACCGGCATCTAACCTAAAGTTAGGTTCCAAAGGCCCTGCTCCGACAAAGTCGGGGCGGGGCTTTCTCTTTTCCGGTACCCTAGAACCCAGCACATAAGGCCATGAGTAGCGACCTCTTTATGCCCAGCACGGAGACGATCTTCACCCAGGAGAGCGAAGGCACGATGATCGTGAACATGGGGCCCCAACACCCCAGCACCCACGGCGTCCTCCGCGTCATCTGCGAACTGGATGGCGAAACCATTGTCAAGGCCAAATGTGTGATCGGCTACCTCCACACGGGCATGGAGAAGGAGGCCGAATACCAGACCTACCACAAGTGCGTGGTGATGACCGACCGCATGGATTACCTGAATGCGAACGGCAACAACCTGGCGCACGCCCTGGCGGTGGAAAAGCTTCTGGGGATCGAAGTCCCCAAGCGCGGTCAATACCTGCGCGTCATTTTGGCCGAACTCAGCCGCCTGGCCAGCCACTGTGTATGGCTCGGTACGCACGCTTTGGATATGGGTGCGATGACGCCGTTCTTCTACATCATGCAGCAGCGCGAGATGGTGCTGGACATGTTCGAGATGTTCTCGGGCGTGCGCATGATGCCGAGCTGGATTGTCCCCGGCGGCCTGCGCGGCGACATCCCCGACGGGTTTGAAGTCAAGCTCCGCAACTTCCTGGAAGAGTTCCCGAAGGAACTCGGCGTGGTGGAAGATCTCCTCGTCAATAACCCGATTTGGAAGGAACGTAGCACCGGCGTGGGCGTGCTCACCGGCCCCGAAGCCCTCGCCCTCGGATGCAGCGGCCCGATCGCGCGCGCCAGCGGCGTGGCGTGGGACCTGCGCAAGAGCAACCCGTACTGCAGCTACGAGGACTTTGATTTCTTGATCCCGGTCGGCCAGCACGGCGACGTGTACGACCGCTTCCTAGTCCGCATTGCCGAAATGAAGGAGTCCTGCAAGATCCTCCGCCAGGCGATTGACGGACTTCCCTCCGGCCCCTATAACACGCTCGATCGCAAGGTGTCCCCGCCGACCCGTAGCGAACTCGATACGAGTATGGAAGCCGTCATCCACCACTTTAAGCTCTACACCGAAGGCTTCCGGCCGCCGGTGGGCGAAGCTTACGGATGCGTGGAAGGCTCGAAGGGCGAACTTGGCTTCTACATCGTAAGCGACGGCACCAACCGCCCCTACCGATGGCATGAGCGACCCAGTTCTTTCATGAACCTCAAGTCGCTGGAAGTGATGGCCGAAGGACGCCTGATTGCGGACGTCATCGCCATCATCGGCTCGATTGACATCGTGCTCGGCGAGATCGACCGCTAAGCCTCCGAATCAATCTGTACTTTTTTGGGCATTAGGGTGGATCGGACTGCACAGTTCGGTCCCTTTGTCCGTATGATGTAGCTAGGATGTCCATCCTCAAGCGCATTGGATTGTTCGTCGCGGTGAATATCGCCGTGATGATCACGTTTACGGTCGTCATGGCCGTGTTGCAAGGCTTCGGCGTCAAGATCTCTGGCAACTTGGCTACGGATGCCGTCGTCGCCGTCATCTTCGGCTTCTCCGGTGCCTTCATCAGCCTGCTCATCAGCAAGTGGGTTGCCAAGACCCTCATGGGCGTGAAGGTTCTGGACCCCCGGGCCAACCTCAACGGCTACGACCGCTGGCTGGTGGACACGGTGCACGCTCAGGCGCAAGCCGCCGGCCTCAAGAAGATGCCCGACGTCGGCGTCTACGATTCGCCCGAAGTCAACGCCTTCGCCACGGGCCCCAGCCGCAATAACTCGCTGGTGGCCTTTAGCTCCGGCTTGCTTTCACAGATGAGCCAGGACGAAGTGGAAGCGGTCTCCGCTCACGAAGTCGGCCACATCGCCAACGGCGACATGGTCACGCAAACGCTCATTCAAGGCGTTATCAACACGTTCGTCATCTTCTTCGCTCGCATCATTGCGCGCGTGGTGGCCTCGGCGGTCCGAGAAGAAATGGCGTTCCTCGCGTTCATGGTCGTGAACATCGTGCTACAGATCGTGTTCGGCATCCTGGGTTCGCTGGTGGTCAATGCGTTCAGCCGCTACCGCGAATACAAGGCCGACGCCTTCGCGGGCAACATCGCGGGCCGCGACAAGATGATCTCGGCCCTGCGCGCCCTGCAACGCAACAGCCAGGCGATTGATACGCGTCACCCCGCCATGGCCACGATGAAGATCGCGAACGTTCCGGCCTGGATGCAAGCCTTCAGCACGCACCCGCCGCTGGAAAAGCGCATCGAAGCCCTGCAGCGCGGCCAGTAAGGCCCCGCTCGCCGAACCAACAAGCCCCTCTCGGACCTTGTCCGGGAGGGGTTTTGCTTTTGTGGTTGCCCTTCCGAGCTAGGGCGAAGCCGGCTTCGCGGCGGCGAGTTCTTCAAGTCGTTTCAGTGTATGCACAACGACCGGACTCTCTTCGTAAGCTCGCTGAGGCACTTCACGCTTGAAAAGCTCCAGAGCGTCCTTTGCGTTTTGCGGTGAAACTCGAGCGAAACTCACCAAGGTCGCTCCTCCCAGCTCCCACTGGTCACGTCCCGGCCCGCGAAGATAGCTGGTAACTAAGTCTCGATCTTCCCCTTCCAGCTTGCCCTTTGACACTGCCCGCTCCAAGGCAGCATTAAGCTTCGCCGTATCCTCGCGCATTTGCGCAATCTGCTCATCCGTATGAACCGGGCCACCTCCTACTGTCGGAGGAGACTCAGTCGAATTGGACTTCTGAGATGGTCCACAACCAAGCGTTGAAACCACAATGACAAAAACGAACAGGAGCGTAGTTCTTCGTTCCATTGTCTTCACTATAGCGGGGGTACTACTTGCGGGCAACGGCAAGGTGGTGCCATTTGATCCAAGCACGCGATTAAGCAGGCGTCCAACTCAAACCTGGGAAGTCGAAGTTCACCACAACAGCCCTGACAGTCGGCCTCGTATCCCGATTGCAAAGGAGGATTGTTCCACTTCCAGCAGGCATTTCCACAACTTGTTCGTTCACCATTCGAATGGTGCGTCTTGCAGTTCTTACGTGGACCTTCATCCACAGCCAGGCGTGCGACTGGTTAACAACCAGTCTCAGCCTGCGAGTTCCGCTTGGACTGAGCGGTCCCGGCGAAGACTGCTGCCCCCAGAACGGCGAATGCAAGCAGAGAAAGAACTGTAGGCCATCTATCTTTCACATTTCAAGCATGCCAACTTACCCCCCCCCCTACATACAACCCGACATTCGTCTACCTTTGCATTCCGGAGCTGCAAGCCATCGTGTTCGGAATGCGGCTACCAGAGCCCCCATCGGGCCGGTGCCCCCAATTCCGACCCCCGAACTGCGTAGAATAGGAACGTGAGCGAGTTGATTCAGTTGGGTGCCCAGCGCCCCAAGGCCCCGGCCCCCGACCAACTGGAGTTACGTTTCTCGGACAAGGCCATCGCCGAACTGGACGCCCTGCGGACCCACTACCCCACCGAGAAGGCCTGCATCCTGCCCGGACTCTGGATTGCCCAGCGCGAATACGACGGCTATCTCAGTCCCGCCGCCATCGCCGAAGTCGCTCACCGGCTCCACCGCAGTTACGCCGAAGTCGAAGGCGTGGCCACGTTCTATTCCATGTACACCACGGCCCACCAGCCGGGCCGCCACATGATTGAAGTGTGCACCTGCCTGAGCTGCCACATGTGCGGCGCTTACCGCATTGCCGATTACCTGGAAGCCAAGCTCGGCGTGAAGCTGGGCGAAACCACCCCCGACGGCGTCTTCACCATCCACGAAGTGGAGTGCCTGGACGCCTGCGACCGCGCCCCGGTGCTGCAAGTCGGCGACCAATACGTCGGCCCGGTCACCGAAGCCGACATTGACGCCCTGCTGGACCGCCTGCGCAACGAGGACAGTTCCGCCGTGGTGCAGCTCGCCGATAGCATTGTCCAAGTCCACCTCCGCGATACGGAGCGTGCAAAGTAACCATGGCCGAATACAAGCTCCTTCTCGAACACACCGACGTGCCTGAGTACCGCACCCTTCACGGCTACCTGGCCCGGGGCGGCTACGCCGCACTCAACCGCGCCAAGGGCATGGAACGCCAGGCCATCATTGACGAAATCAAGACCAGCGGCCTGCGCGGCCGCGGGGGCGCGGGCTTCCCTACCTGGATCAAGTGGAACGGCATTGAGAAGGAAAAGACCCGCCCGCACTACCTGATTTGCAACGCGGACGAGGGCGAGCCGGGCACCTTCAAAGACAAGCAGCTGATGGAAACCACGCCCTTCCTCATCATTGAAGGGATGACCATTGCCGCGCTGGCCACCCAGGCCGATGCGGGCTACATCTACATCCGGGGCGAGTTTGTGGATGCGGCCAAGTCTCTGCGCGCCGCCATCGACGAAGCCTATGCCCACGGCTATCTCGGCCAGAACATCCTGGGCACCGGCCTCAATTTCGACCTCTACCTCCACATGGGGGCGGGCAGCTACGAATGCGGCGAAGAAAGCGCCCTGATGAGCAGCCTGATGGGTGAGCGCGGCATGCCCCGCCTCAAGTTCCCGCATGCGCCCCTGCCGACGGTGGCCGGGGTGTGGGATCAGCCCACCATCATCAACAACGTGGAAACCTACGCCGCCGCCGTGCCGATCTTGGCCAAGGGCGGAGAGTGGTACGTCACCCTGGGCGCCAACACCAAGAACAGCCGGGGCACCAAGATCTTCAGCGTCAGCGCCCACGTGAACAAGCCGGGCAACTACGAGATCGAATTCGGCACCCCGCTCATGGAATTGCTGGACCTGGCCGGAGGCATGAAGGGCGGCGCCCTCAAGGCCTGTGTGCCGGGCGGATCGAGCGTGCCGATGCTGAACGCCGAGGACTGCCAAAACGCCATCCTTGCCTACGAAGAGCTCTGGGAAACCGGATCCATGGTGGGTAGCGGCGGATGTATGTTCCTCAACGAGCACACCTGCATCGTCAGCTACACCTGGCGCACCGCCCAGTTCTACGCGATGGAGAGTTGTGGCAAGTGCACTCCGTGCCGCGAAGGCACCAAGTGGATGCTGCAGATTCTGGAGCGCATCCTGCGCGGCAATGGCCAACCCGGCGACATGGACCTGCTTATGGAAATCACCAAGCAGATTGATGGCCGCAGCTTCTGCGGACTGGGTGACGCCGCCGCTTGGCCGGTCGCCGGCGCGATCAAGAAGTTCCCCGAGGAGTTCGAGTACTTCATCAAGAACGGTCGCAGCATGGTGGATACGCCCGAAGCCCGCGCCATGGCCCCGCGCTGGGCGCAGCGCGCCTTCTCCTCGGTCTGACCTTCGTTTCATCCTTCCCCCGTGCAAAAAAGTGCATCTGGGGGGAAGGATCATCGTATCATAGGGCTCATGGGCCGCAGACAACTGCCTCTAATGCTCAGCCTCAGCGCACTGCCGCTGGCACTGGCCTTCGCCATCCCGAGTTCTTCGCAACCCGCTTCCGCTTCGCAAGAAGTCACCACGTTCAACGCCAACGTGCGCCCCATCCTGCAGCAGAGCTGCGTGGGCTGCCACCGCCAGGGCAACGCCAAGGGCGGCCTGGACCTGAGCACCTACGAGAGCACGATGAAGGGCGGCAACACCCCCAAGCACGTGGTGGCCGGCAAACCGGATGAGAGCGTCATGCTCCGCCGCATCAAGGGGCTGGATAACCGCCCGCGCATGCCCAAGGGCCAAGCCCCCCTGAGTGCCGCCAAGGAAAACACCATCCGCAAGTGGATCCTCGACGGAGCCAAGAAGGGCTAAACCGACGCTTAGCCAATGAAGTTCAAAGGTTGGAATCGGCACTTGCTATGGCTGGTGGCGGCGGCTCCGTTTGTCAGCCAGACCTGGCTGCAGGCCGCCCCCGCCCCGGTCGTTGCGGCGCGCGAGGAGATTCCGACCTTTGAAAAAGATGTCCTGCCCATTCTTAAGGGCCACTGCACGGCCTGCCACAACCCGGACACCAGCAGCGCCTTCCTCGACTTGACCACCTATGAGACCACGATGGAAGGCGGCCAGGCCGACAACAACGTGGTGGCCGGCGACCCCGAGGCCAGCAACCTCATGCGCCGCATCCTGGGCCACGGCGGCAAGCCGCAGATGCCCCTGGGCTTTGCCCCGCTGAGCCCGGAGAAGACCGAGACGATCCGCGCTTGGATCAAGGCCGGGGCCAAGCCGACCCCTGAGGGCGTGGACCTGCGACACTGGGCTTACATCCCTCCGCAGAAGCCGAGTATTCCGGAAGGTGCCCACCCTATCGACTACTTTGTGGGCAAAAAACTGGCCGAACAAGGCAAGTCCTTCTCGCCCGAGGCCTCGCGCACCACGCTGATTCGGCGGCTTTCGCTGGACCTCACCGGACTCCCCCCGACCCCTGAGGAAGTGGACGCCTTCTTGGCTGACACCCGCCCCGATGCTTACGACCGCGTGGTGGATCGTCTGCTGGCCTCGCCGCAATACGGCGAACGCCTGGCCCGAATGTGGCTGGACCTGGCCCGCTACGCCGATAGCAACGGCTACGAAAAGGACCTCGGCCGCCAGAACTGGGCGTGGCGCGACTACGTGATCAAGTCGTTCAACGCCGACAAGCCGTTTGACCAATTCACCACCGAGCAGATTGCCGGCGACCTCCTGGACGCGCCCACCCGCGAGCAACTGATTGCGACGGGTTTCCACCGCAATACTATGCTGAATGAGGAGGGTGGCACCGACCCGCAAGAGCAGCGCTGGCAAGTGCTGGTGGACCGGGCCGCGGTGACGGGCACCGTGTGGATGGCCAGCAGCACCGGGTGCGCTCAGTGCCACGACCACAAGTTTGATCCGATTTCGCAGAAGGATTTCTACGAAACCCTGGCCTTTTGGGAGAGCGCGGATGAACCGCTACTCGCCCTGACCCCGGAAGAAGTGAGCCCCTACGTGGAGCGGATCAAGAAGCGCGAGGAGTTCTTGCTTTCGTCCCCCGAAAGCGATGCGCGCAAAGCCGCGCTCGAAAAGATCAAGAAGGAGCGTGAATCGCTGGATAAAGCGACCACCCTTGTTCTCCAAGAATCCAAAGAGCGCAAGCCCGAAACCCCCATCCGCGAGGGCGGGGTTTACCTGGCTCCGGGCGAAGTGGTCCCCGCCGGAGTACCGGAAAACCTGGCCCCGTGGCAGCCCGAAATGCCGCTCAACCGCTTGGGCCTGGCGCAGTGGCTCACCCATCGGGATAACCCCCTGACCGCCCGGGTTACCGTCAACCGAATTTGGGAATTGATCTTCGGTCTCGGCATCGTCAAGACGCCCGGCGACTTCGGCACCCAGTCCGAGGCTCCCTCCCACCCCGAACTCCTGGACTACCTCGCTGTAGATTTCCAAGATCAAGGCTGGAGCCTCAAAAAGCTCATCCGCACCATCGTGACCAGCCGCACCTACCGTCAGTCCAGCGCGGTGACGGACGCCATGCGCGCCTGGGATCCCGACAACCGCTACCTCGGCCGCGCCCCGCGCTACCGCATGGAAGCCGAGATGATCCGCGACAACGCCCTCTTCGTGAGCGGTCTGCTGGACCTGTCGATGGGCGGGCCGAGCGTGTTCCCTCCTCAACCCGAGGGCATTTGGGATAACCCCTACAGCGGCGACCAGTGGACCACCGACCCCACAAAGGATAAGAACCGGCGGGGCCTCTATACGTTCTGGAAGCGCACGGCCCCGTACCCCAGCTTCCTCACCTTTGACGCCACCAGCCGCGAGGCGTGCACCGACGTGCGTGTGCGCACCAACACGCCCC
>CAZDWU010000089.1:0-8072 GCA_964509165.1 uncultured Chthonomonas sp.
CGCTTGGTGACGGTGAAGGGCGCAGCGGCCTGCAGGCGCGGCGCCAGCGGGCCGGCTTCATCGGCGTTGAGCCGATACACCTTCTTGTTGGTGAGCTGACCGTGGTGGTCAAAGTCTTGTCCATCGGCCAGGGTTTGGCCAGCGACGGCACTGAGCTTGCTGCCAAACGTGGTGCCCTCCACTTCGTGCGTGGCCTTGATGCCGCTGTAGCTGGCGGGCACAAAACCCATGCGCTCACGTTCGCGCATCACCACCAGGCGCACGGCCACGCTCTGCACGCGGCCCGCACTCAATCCGGGAGCAACTTTTTTCCAAAGAAGGGGGCTTAAAGTGTAACCATACAGCCGGTCCAGGATGCGGCGCGTCTCCTGAGCTCGCACCAGGGCCTCATCCACGGCGCGGGGCTCGGCCAGGGCCTGCTTGATGGCTTCCGGCGTAATTTCGTGAAAGACTATGCGCTGAACTTCTACAGATTTCTTAGGCTTAAGCAACTGCAGAATGTGCCAACTGATGGATTCGCCTTCGCGGTCTTCGTCTGTTGCGAGCAGGATGCGCTGGGCATCCTTGGCCGTAGCCTTCAGTTCGGTCACTCGCCGCTTCTTATCATCCGGCACGATATAGATCGGCTGAAAATCTTCCTCGGTGTTCACGCCCAGCCGCGCCCACGGCTTGCCTTTGAACTCGGCGGGGATCTCCTTGGCACTCTCAGGCAGGTCACGGACGTGACCAAAACTGGCGATGACGTCGTAGTCCTTGCCCAAAAAGCGCTGGATGGTCTGCGCTTTTGCAGGAGATTCGACAATGACTACGGTCTTGGGCATACGCGCGTATTGGTTTACCGGGCCGGCAACCAGTTTCTCCGCATTCTTGTCTAAACGGCCCACCCAAAACAAGAGCGAGGCTAGCGCATGACACCGGCAAGCCGCCGAGACGTGTATTGAATAATAATGCTAACCATGGCGCGCGTGCTCAAGTTCTGGCTGGTGGCGGTCACCTTAAGCGTGGCGGCCATGGGAGCCGCCGCCGAACGGGCATGGCTCACCGTCCACCTGGGTTCGGAGCGAATTGGTTACGCGTGGTACGAAACGGTGCTACCGCGATCCGCCGGCACCATTGAAGAGGCCGAGGTCGTGCTGGACACCAAAGCGTTGGGCGACCCCATCAAGCTCCGGGCGTTCTCTCGGGTTCGGTACGGCGGCGACCGCGAACTGATGACGGGCGAATACCGCACCGAGAGCGGGGGCCGGACCTCGACCGTGGAGATCGAACGCGAGGGTTCGACCTTGGTGGTGAAGGCCAACTCGGCCGGGCGTCCGCAGCAAATGCGCCTGGAGCTGGCCCCGGATTTGCCCTTTACCAGCGACGCCGTGAACTACCTCATCGCCCTTAAGGAGCGGCCGGAGCGACTGAAGGTGCAGACCTTCGATTCCACCACGCTCACGATGGTGCAGGTGGAGGTGATTGATCGCGGACCGGTGACCCTTGAGGATGGCGGGCGCACCGTGCCCGCGCACCGCTACGACGTGGAGGACCCGCGCAGCCCCACCCAAGTTTTTGTGAGCCCGGAAGGGAAGTTCCTCCTCTCGCGCGGCCCTCTGGGGATGACGATGCGCCCGGCGACGGAAGAAGAAGCCAAACGCCCGGTGACCGGCGGGCCGAGCGACATTGCCGACCTCTCCACCATCGTTCCGAATAAGCCCCTGCAAGGCCGCCCGGACCAGCCGCTGACCCTGCGCTTTGTGGGCTTAGACCGCGATCTGCCCTCGGACAAGCACCAGACCGCGACCCGCGAGGGGCGTGATGTAGTGGTGACCATTCATCCCTTGCGCCCAGCCGGGCGGCTGCCGCTGGCCGAGGTGAAAGGGCAGGATGCGTGGCGGGGACCGGCCCCGTTCTTGCCGGCGGATAATCCCGAAATCCGACTCCGCGCCCGCATGGCTATGGGGCGCCTAACGGACGTGCACGAGGTCGCCCAGGCACTGCGGATGGATGTCTATCGCCGAATGCGCGTGAACGCGGGCATCGGGGTGCTACGCCCGGCCGATGAGATTCTCGATGCGCCCGAAGGGGTATGCCGCGACCATGCCATCTTGCTTGCCACTATGCTCCGGGCGGTAGGCTATGCCAGTCGTCTCGTCAGCGGCATGGTGGAGTATCAAGGACGCTTCTACTACCATGCTTGGGTGGAGTACTGGGACGGCAAGGATTGGATCGCTATGGATAGCACACGCCCCGAGTCGCAACTTACATCGCGGCACATCAAGATCGCCCACGGGAGTGTGGCGGATGCTTACCAATCGTTCCTGCTGGCTCCGGAACGGTTGGAGGTCGTCAAGGAAGGCGCATGATCGGTCAGCAACGACGCGCGCTCGTCATCGCGATCTTTGCCATTCTAGGCGCGATCCTCAGCATGTCTTTCATGCCGATGGCGATTGATTCCATCTATTCTTCCATTCAGAATCAGGTGCGATCCTCGCGCACTGAAACCAATCCGAACGCCACCGAAAAGGTTTACGAATTTGACCGCATTGTGAGCGGAAACAAAAATATTAGCGTTTCGGCTCAGCAGAAAGCATTAGAAGATTTTCGAGCCGAATGGCTGGCGACCCGTGAGTCGGGCAATCTCATGAAAACGGTTGACAAGTTTGGTCTCGAACTTGAACCCAAGATTGAGATTACCGAGACTCGTTTTGGCGGGCGTAGCGAGATCGCTTCACTTAAGGGACTTGAGAAAGGGGGGGTGAGCAGGGTCATCCGGGAAGGGACTCGATATTCGATATACATCCTGCGCCAAACCCGCATTCTCCCGGTTTCGGGCAATGTCGTGCCGGACGTGATGGAAGAGCCAGTGAAGGGCTATCCGGGTTCGCGCCAGCCGGTCACCCTGATTGCCCTGGGCTTGCTGGGGGCAATCTTGGGCGGTGTTGTCGGCGATGTGGGATCGAGGCTGTTAGCCCGAGCCAGTACGCGATGGCGGCAAATGGCGAGTGGGGACCGTGTGACGGTCTTTATGGGTTCATTTGCGGGCATCTTGGCCAGCATTCCGTTCCTGTTTGTGTTCCAAGGTTTGGGCATACTCGGACCGCTCTTGGTGTTTGCCATGATGGTCGGATTCTCGTTCCTTGGGATCTATGCTCTGCGGTCCATGGATGACATTCTTCCGTGGGCGAACATGACCACGTCTCGCCGACGTACAGGCATCCGCATCTTGGATACAAATGTTCTCATTGATGGGCGCATTTATGATGTCGCCAAGACGGGCTTTTTAACCGGTGAACTCTACGTGCCGTCATTTGTAATTCAAGAATTGCAGATCATTGCCGACAGCAAAGACGACATGAAGCGGGCGCGGGGCAAGCGGGGGCTGCAGATGTTGAAGCTGATGCAGTCTGAGTTCCAGATTGAAGTCGGCACCAAGGACAAGAACGTCGGCAACCCCAAGGACCCCGTAGATACGCGCCTCGTGCGCCTGGCCAAGGCTCTGGGGGCCGACCTAGTCACCAACGACCACAATCTCAATTCCGTGGCTACGCTCCAAGACGTGCGCGTGCTGAACCTCAACGACCTTGTGCTGGCCGTGCGGACGAACGTGCTGCCCGGCGAAACCATGTTCGTGGCCCTCAACCGGGAAGGGCAACAGCCGGGCCAAGCGGTGGGCTACCTCGATGACGGCACCATGGTGGTGGTGGAGCGGGCTCGGGAGCGCATCGGGCAGTCGGTGGAGATCATGGTCACGCAAATCATTCAGACCGAACGAGGGAAGCTCGTGTTTGCCGAACTGGCCGACGATCCGAACGGCACCGACCCCAGCGAACTGGGAGCTGCCCCCCGTCGTCCCCGGCCGTGAAGGGCGCTTTGATCCTCCTCGCGGCGGGCAAAAGCCGCCGCTTTGGCACCGACAAACTCTCTGCCACTCTGCCGGATGGCCGAGAAGTGTGGCGAGCCAGCCTGGACGCCTTCAGCGAGCTCGACTTCCTCGTCCAGCGCGTCCTTGTGGTGAGTGAGGACCAACTCGAAAACTCCTGGCCTGATCATCTCACCGTCGTGGCCGGTGGCCAGGAACGCACGGATTCGGTCCGCGCGGGGCTCCAAGCTCTTAACCCCGAAATCACCCACGTCCTCATCCACGATGCCGCTCGCCCCTTCGTCACGCGCGCTGTCATCCAACGGGTCTGGGAGTCCACCACTCAGAACGGCTCCGCTTGCCCCGTCGTTCCGGTCATCGACACCATCCGCCAACGTCAAGGGGAGGGAAGCCGCACGCTGCCTCGCGCCGAACTCGGTGCTGTGCAAACCCCGCAGGGCGCGCGCCGCGACTGGATCGAGCAAGCCTATGCCCAGCTCACCCAGCCCGCCACCGACGACATGGGCGTGCTGGAGGCGGCTGGATTCCCCGTCCACCTGGTGGAGGGCGACCCCACCAACCGCAAGATCACGTATGCTGACGACATGCCCGGCCCCGGGCAACCCCAAAGCATGGACTTCGAAATTCGCACTGGCATGGGCTACGACATCCATGCGTTCAGCACCGACCCCAACCGCCCAATGTGGCTGGGGGGCGTGGAGTTTGATGATCGCCCGGGCTTAGAAGGCCACAGCGACGCCGATGCCCTCCTGCATGCCCTCGTGGACGCCCTGCTGGGTGCCGCTGGCATGGGCGACATCGGTGAGCACTATCCGCCCAGCGACGAGCAATGGCGGAATTGCCCTAGTTTGCGTTTCCTCGTAGAAACAGCCGCACGCGTCCGTGCCGAAGGATGGAATATCCAAAACGTGGATGTGAGTGTCTTGGCCGAACGGCCGCGCCTGGGCCCGCGTAGGAAGGAAATGACAGACGTCATTGCTTCCGCCTTGGGACTCAGGCCGGATCAGGTCGGTATCAAGGCCACGACCAATGAGCGGCTGGGTGCTATCGGGCGCGGCGAGGGAATTGCCGCCTTTGCCATCGCCACTCTCACCCGGTCGGTCCACAGAACGAACGACCATGGAACTGCTATTCCGAAATGCTGACGGTAACTTATCGCAGCGTCAACGTGACTATGCCATTCGCAAACTAAGCCGACTCACTCGCTACGATGCCCGCGCCTCGCGCGCTGAGGTGGCCCACAGCGAAGTGCGCCACGAGCACCTAGTGCAGGTGACGGTGAACGCCGATGGGGAGTGGATTCGCGGCAAGGCGCAGAGTCGAAACTTCCGTGAGGCCGTCGATCACTTGGCGGATCTCTTGGAGAGCCGGCTCAAACGCCGCAAGGAAAAGCACGCTTCCTAGACCTGTCTCATCCGGTTCGCCGGATCTCAACCTTTTGCATGCCTGGGTGCCTTAGCGGCCTCAGGCATTGTTTTTGCCGGCTAGTTGGTCCGAGCAGAAGGCAAGCGCCCGCACTTCGGCGGCCCCGGCTTGGCGCAGGGCTTCTCGGCAGGCCAGCACCGTGCTACCGCTCGTGATCACGTCGTCCACCAGCACCACCCGGCGGCCCTTTACAAGCGGTGAGGCGGCAAACGCCCCGATGATGTTGCGCTGGCGAGCGGCTCGGTTCAGCCCCACTTGGGGGCGGGTGGCGCGGATGCGTCGCAAGGCCCGCGCGGCCTGGGGCATCTGCGAGGCCAGCCATTCGCTTTGGTTAAATCCCCGCTCAAAGCGCCTGGTCCAGTGGATCGGCACGGGCACCACCATCTCGTCATCGGTGATGAAGTGCCGGGCGGCCATCATCCGGGCCATCGGGTCGCGGAGGGGGGAAGCCCGCTCGTATTTCAACCGCTTCACGGCCTGCGCGGCGCGCCCGTCGTAAAGGAAGCAAGCGTCCACACTCATGGGGTCTTCGGGCAGGATCACCCAGGGTCCAGCCGACCGAAAGGTCTCCTCACACGCCGGACAGATGGCTGGCTCACCCAGCCGGCCGCACAAGGCGCACGCCGGGGGATACAGCCATGCCCACATTCGCCCCACCCTCGCAGTATATCAAGCGGCTAGCCCGGGGGCACAAAGTCAAAACGCCCGCCGAGTCCAAGACTCAGCGGGCGCTACTCCCCTTCCTACGATGTGGCTGTGCTTAGGCCTCGCCGTGCGTATGGCCGAAGAACGGCTCAAACGGGATGAGACCCAGGCGCGTCGCGGCGCGGAGCGCTTGGACGCGATTGTTCACCTGAAGCTTCTGGTAGATGTTGGCGAGGTGGAAATCCACCGTGCGCTTACTGACCACCATTTTGTCGGCTGCTTCCTGACTCGTGTGACCCTGAGCGATGAGACTCAGTACTTTCACTTCCGTCGGCGTCAGCCGGATGCCTCGCGGCGATTCACTTGTTCGATTTGTGTTAGGCAATGCCATGACCCTTCCCTCGTTGCAATTCGTTTGCCGCCCACAAACCTCCTTCCATATCCTTGCGCGGATTTACAATGGTCCGTCGAAAATTATCGAAAATCGTGTCCAATGCATGCACCACGGGATGCGCGGGCCGCGAGGAATACACTCTGTCGATCAGGAAATCGTTGCCCATATGCCTCGCTAACAGATTGGACGTAATCCGGCACTTCTTGTTCCGTCACGAGGGCCACACAGGCTCCACCGAACCCAGCACCCGTCATACGAGTCCCTACACAGCCGGGGGCGGCGCGGGCAATTTCGGCCATTGCGTCCAGTTCTTCGCAGCTCACTTCGAAGAGGTCCCGGAGACTGTCGTGGCTGGCTTGCATCAAGGCCCCCATTTGGTCCCGGTCGTCCGCCCTTAGTGCGGCGGTCATCTGGTGGACGCGCGCATTCTCGGCCACCACGTGCTGGGCGCGGCGCAGATCTTCTTCATTGAGCGAGGCGGCTTGCGCTTCGAGTTGCTCCGCCGTCACGTCGCGTAGGTGCGAAACCCCCAGGGTGGCGGCGGCTCGTTCCACCGAAGCCCTTCGGTCGTTATAAGCGCTACCCACCAGGCCGCGGCGTCGTCCGGTGTCGCACAGCATCAGCACCAGGTCGTCAGGTACCGGCACCGGCTGGACCTCCATCGTGCGGATATCCATATGAAGGGCATGGCCATCCACGCCCAGGGCGCTGGCCGCCATGTCCATCAGTCCGCAGTTCACGCCTACGTATTGGTTCTCGCACATTTGCGCAATGCGAGCCACTTGTAAGGGGTCAATGGGTAGTCCCGCCAGGGTCAGCCACAGCCATCCGAAGGCCACCTCGATCGCCGCGCTACTGCTTACCCCTGCGCCGATGGGGAGATCATTGGCCACAACCACCTCGGCGTTGGTGCCCACAGGTAAGCCCGCCTGGCGTAGCGCCCACGCCATACCGGCGGCGTAGTTGGCCCACCCGCGCGTGCTACCCAACTCGACTTCGGCGACCTGGAATGGCTTGGCCCAGCCCCGCGCTACGCTGTAGAGGCGACTAGGGCCATCGGTTACTCGTGCGGCGAGGCTCACCCCGTAGGGAAGGGCCGCCGGCATCACGAACCCATCCGAGTAGTCCGTATGTTCCCCAATGAGGTTCACCCGGCCCGGGGCTTCGACCACGAGTTCAGCCGGGCCGCCAAAGGTGTCCTCAAAGACGGCGCACGCCAATTCCGATTGCATATTCCGTTACCATATCACGGATAGCCATCGGTGAACCTGGTAATTGTTCCATGGGAGCATTGCTAGCCGGTATGGAACCCCCTTGATGTAGCGGGCCGGTCACTGTTTGTTGCCCTATTCGTGGCTGGTTCCGCACACTTTTTTCTGACTCTTGGTAACCTCAGGGCATGGGTCACCAAGGTCGCCTGGAAACGGCGCAACAATGGCTTGCCGAGCACGAATCCGACATGCTGGCGGATCTCCAGGCACTCCTCCGCATTCCGAGTCTGGAATCTGACGCTGAACCGAACGCACCTTTTGGGGCCGAGAATCGTCGCGCGCTGGACTTCATGCTTGATCTCGCGCAGAAAGCGGGGCACACCACCAAGGACCTGGACGGCTACTGCGGGTACGCCGAAATCGGTAGCGGCGACAAGGAAGTTCTCACGCTTGGTCACCTTGATGTGGTGCCAGTGGGTCCGGGCTGGACCTACGATCCCTTCGCCGCGACCTTGGCCGACGACGGCTACAT
>CAZDWU010000090.1:0-3516 GCA_964509165.1 uncultured Chthonomonas sp.
GTCTGCGTCTTGCCATCCGCCGAGGTCACCACTGGCAGGCGCGGCCACAACTTGGGGCTCTGGAAGTCGTACGGACCCCATTCGTCCACCAGGATAAATCGTCGCCCGCGCAGGGTGCCCGCCGCCAGGAACGGATCCTTGCCTCCCCGGAGCGGCGAGGGCGCCATCTCATAAATCATCTGCTCGAGCGCGCCGGATTCCGCCGTCTTCATTTCGTCCATCGCGCCGGGAAGCTGCCAGTTGCGGGCGTAGGGATCCCACGGCACATTGAATCGACTCAAGTACTCGCGCTGGTCGAACTTATCCGAGACAATGACATTGCCACTGCCCTGCATCGTTGGGGGCGCAGCCGCGGTCCGGCTCAGGACGAAACTCACGTTGCGAGCGGGCACCTCCTCCGGCCACTGCGGCTCAGTCGCTCCGCGATACTCGGTGTTCTCGAACCGCAGCCCGGGCAAGTTGCCCTTCAGTTCAAACGGCTTGGCCAGGCGGGCCAGCAAGTTGTGGCGCAGGGAGATGTTCTCCGTGTCGGTCAGCCAAAACGCAGGGCCGTCCACGTCCGCCACGAGGTTCCACTCAAAGGCCAGATCGCGGCTCTTGGTGTCGCGGTGCTTGGGGTAGCCCCAGTTCGGGTCTTGGCTGGCGTTCTGCCAAATGCGCAGCACGTTTCGGTCGCGCCGGAACGTGTTGCCCAGAATCTTGTTGTCCTGGCCGTGCTCGATGGCGATGGCTTCAGCGTTGAGGCCGAACACGTTGCCCGCAATCAGGGTGTCGTAGCTGTAGCCGCCCCACACGCCGTGCCAGCACTCCATCACCTTGTTGTTCACAAACTGGTTGCGGCTAAAGGTGGCTTCAATGCCGTTGGTAGGCGCATGCGAGAAGTCATTCCCGAACAGCAGGTTGTCGTTGCACCCGCCTTCGCCCGTGTCCATGGTGGTCTGCCCCGCCCAGAGGAAGAAGCCATCCCCACCGTGCGTCACCGAGTTGTAGGCAAAAACGTTGCGGTGCGATTGCTCGTAAATCAGGATGCCCGTGCTGTCTTGCCCCCGGTTATAGACCCCGTGACTGTAGCCGCGCACGCACCAGTCAATGTTGTTGTGCATGATGCGGTTGCCGCTGCTGCGGTACATCCCCACGCCCACGCTGCTGAGGAAGGAGAAGTCGGAGTTCCACACCAGGCCCCCATCGGTACGGGTCATCATCAGCCCGTTTTGGCCGCCCCGGGCCACCACGTCGCGAACTTCAAAGCGGTCGCAGTTATCCAGGTAGAGCGCGGCCCCATAGCGCAGCCACTCGTTTTTGTCGTTCTGGTGGTAGCTCATCCAGTCCGAGGTGTCTTCCTTCTCCAGCGTGCTCTTAAGGTGCTGCTTCCAGTTGCAAGATAGGTCGGAATTCGTGATCTTGAGGCCGGGGCTGTGCCGGGCCATGATGCCGACCTTGTAGCCGTGGACCTTGGCGTTGCGAATCTCGACGCCCGTGCCTTCTATCAGCAAGCCGGTGCCGGTGCGCTGGTCGGGCTCCACCGTGGCTTCAGTGCCCCGAATCGTCACGCCACTCAGATCAATCGTGATGTTATCGCCTTCGATGAAGATGGCCGCCCCGGTGCCGTCCTCTTTGGCATTGGGCAACAGATAGGTTCCCGGCCGCACGCGCACGCTCGATGTGATCTTCATCCCGGGGGTCAGCGTGACTTCGGGGAGCGCTGGGGGCGCGGCGAGTAGGATCGGCCAGAGCATCTCCAGTGGTTTACCCCTCTTCGCGCGGACTTCGCTCCCGCACGGTGAGGGGTTACTTGATGCCGCCGAGCGTGACGCCGCGCACAAAGTGCCGCTGCAACGCCAAGAACACCAACAGCACCGGCATCAGCGTGATCACTGCGGCCGTCATTTGCAGGGGCCAGTTGGTGGTGCCGTAGCCCGCGCGGAAGATGCTGAGGCCGACCTCCAGCGTGCGCATATCTTGGCTTTGGGTGGCAATGAGCGGCCAAAAGAAGTCGGTCCACACGGCGATGAATGAGAAAGCCGCGCAGGTGGCCACCGCCGGGCGCGCCATCGGCATAAACAGCCGGGCAAAGATGCGAAAGTCGCTGGCCCCATCCAACCGGGCGGCTTCTTCCAGCTCCGGCGGGATGGCCATAAAGAACTGCCGGAGCAAGAACACATTGAATGCGCTGGAAATGCCCGGGATGATAAGCGCGGCGTAGGTGTCCAGCCATCCCCACTCGCGCATCATGAGGAACACCGGAATCTGCGTCACGGCCCCCGCGAACATCATGCTGGCGAGGAACAGGCCGAAGACCGCTTCCCGCCCCCGGAACGCGTACCGCGCAAATCCAAAACCCGCCATTCCGCAGACCAACACCTGCGCCGCCACCACCACCGCCGACACGAACAACGAGTTGAAGAAGAAACGACCGACCGGAATCTCGGTGCGGAACAGCACGATGCCGTAGTTCTCCCACGCCCAGTTCTGGGGCAGGAGGGCGCCGAGTTCGGGGATCGGGCTGCGGCTGGGGTGCAGGCTCACCAACAGCATCCAGATGAAAGGCGCGGCCAAGAAGAGCGCCAGCAGGGAGAGCCCAAGATACGTGAACAGGGCCTTAGCTCGCATCGTAGCCCTCCAGCCGTCGGCGCATCATCCGGAACTGCGCCAGGCTCAGCAAGCCCAACAAGAATAGCAAGACAAAGCTCTGCGCCGAGGCGGCGGAGACGTTGAAGTTCTCCCAGGCCGTGACGTAGATGTGGTAGCCCACCAGGTTGGTGGTGCCCATCGGCCGCCCGTTCGTCATCATGTAGACCGGCGTGAAGGTCTGGAACGCCCCAATCGTACTGGTGACCAGCACAAACAGGTGCGTGGGGGCGAGGAGCGGCATCGTCATCCGCCAAAACTTTTGCCAACCGCTGGCCCCATCCAAGGAAGCCGCTTCGTACACCGTCACGGGCAGGCTTATCAGCCCCGCCACGTAAATGATCATGCGCGGCCCCAGCCCCACCCAGATGGACATGAAGGCCAAGGCGGGCAGCGCCCACCCGCTTTCGTTCAGGAAGTCGATACTGGGCCGCCCCAGCCCCATCAGCATCGTGTTGATGAGACCCCGCTCGGGCAGATACACGTAGATCCACAGCATGGCGATGGCCACGCCGCTGCTTACCGCCGGGATGTAGAACAACGTGCGGAACCACGCCATCCCTTTGAGCGGCTGACTGACGGCCAGCGCCACCAACAAGGCCGCCACGAGCCCGCCCGGGACGGCCATGAGCGCGTATTTGAACGTCTGCCCCATCGCGCCCCAGAACGCCTGGTCGGCCATCAGGCGTTGATATTGATCCAGCCCCACAAACGTGCGCTCGTCGCGGAGGATGTCCCACCGGAACAAGCTCACGTATGCCGCGTATGCCACCGGCACCAAGGCGAACACCAGGAGGTGCAACGTGGCCGGGGCGATGAACCACCATCCGGTCTGCGACTTCCTCATGCGTCGCGGAACACCTCATCAATCTGCTGGGCGGCGCTGCG
>CAZDWU010000090.1:3616-8021 GCA_964509165.1 uncultured Chthonomonas sp.
TCCTCCGGGTTGCGGGCGTGCCGCCCCATGGCCAGGCCGGCCTCGTACGCCACCGTCACCGGGGCCTCCAGTCGCGTGGGGAACGACACCACACCCACTTCGTCCAGGTTCACCTTGGGGGCCGAAGACAACCCCACCAATTCCCAGTGCCCGCTGACCTTCATCGCCGAGCGCGCATTGGCAAACAGATCCACGCCCATGCTCGCGGCCTGGCTTAGGCGCGGGGCCACTTTATCCCGCTCGACCAGGTCGTAAAGGAACTGCACGGCCTCCACGCAGGGTTCGGCGTCCAGGTAGCCCTGCGCCCGGCGGCCGTCGGGGCTGAGCACGTCGCCGCCGTGGTTCCACAGCCACATAATCCAGCCCGGCATCCAGTTGGCAAACTCAAATCCGTACTGGTCACCCTTGGTGAGCGCTTGGGCAGTGGCGCGGAAGTCCGCAAACGTCCAGCCATCTTGGGGTTCCGGCACTCCGGCGGCGGCAAACATGGCCCGGTTGTAATAAACGAGCACCGGGTTGAAGTCCACCGGCAAGGCGTAGAGGGCGTCGCCCCGCTTGGCGATCTCCAACACATTGGGGAAGAACTCGTCCAGATTGACCGCGTTGGCACCGTTCACAAACGGCATCAGGTCTTGCAACACGCCGTTCTCGATGAAAATCGCCGCGCTACTGGCATCCAAGGTGATGACGTCGGGCTCGGACTTGGCCACGTAGCTCAGCAGCACCTTGCGGAGGTACTCCTGCGAGCCCGGGATGTTCTCGACGCGCAAATCCACGCCGGATGCCAGTTCAAAGTCTTCGTAGAGGCCACGCACCAGGCGCATGGCGTCGCTATCGTCGCCGGGGCTGCCCCAGTTGGCGTAGCGGACCGTGCGCGCCCCGCCCATGCGGGGGCCGCAGCCAGAGAGGGCCAGGGCTGCCCCCGCCGCCAGTAAGGCGCGTCGGCTCAGAGCCGAAGACGTTGGCAACCCCTCCACGCGGTAGGTTTACCGCACAGGCTTATTCTTCTTCGTCAATCATGCGGAGGAACTGCTCCACCACTTGCGGATCGAAGTGGCTACCGTTCCCTTTCTCGATGATGGCGCGGGCTTCTTCCTTCGCCATTGCGGGGCGATAGGGGCGGTCGCTGGTCAGCGCATCCCATACGTCCACGACGGCGAACATACGTGCGGGCAACGGGATATCTTCGCCCGCCAAACCCACCGGATAGCCCTTGCCATCCCACCGTTCGTGGTGATAGTGCGGGATATCAATGCTCTCTTGCAAGAAGCCGATCTGCTTCAGCATGTCGTGGGCCAGCGTGGTGTGGCTGCGCATGATCTCCCACTCTTCGTCGTCGAGCGCGCCTTCCTTCATCAGGATGCGGTCGGGGATGCCGACCTTGCCGATGTCGTGGAGCAAAGCGCCGCGCCGGATGGCCGTGATCTGCCTCTCCGAGAACCCAAATCGGGCCGCAAGGCGCACGGTTAGGTCCGTCACGCGCATGGTGTGGCCTTCGGTGATTTTGTCGCGAAGGTCAATCGCGCGGGTCCAGCCGTACACCGTTTCGTCGTAAGCGCGGATGATTTCCTGGTTGGCTTGTTGCAGGCTCTCGGCGTACTTTTGCTTCTCGTTGATGAGATCAATCCGTTCGAGGATCGTGGCGGCAAAGGCGGCCAGGGCGTGCAAGCCCTCCACCCGGTTTTCATCCAGCCGCCCGGTGGCGGCAAAGATGACCGGACGCTGACCGTGGGTGCGCACGGGCACGGCCACCAGGTCGGCGTGCTCGTGTTCCCACATCACGGTGACTTGCCGCTCAAGTGCATCGGCCAAAAGCTCTTCAGGAACCAGCCTGTCTTGGCCCGCCAAAACGCGCCACTCGCCCTCGTGGAAGGCCACCATGGCCGCGCCGGAAAGCTGATACCAGCGGCGCACGACATCGTTCATCACAATGCCGACTTGGGCTTCATCCTTGGCCACGGCCAAGAGCTCGGCGGCATGGCCCAATCCCACAAGGAGGCGCGCATCCACTTGGTGCCCCTCGTTCTCTTGGGTGAGCGGCATGAGGGCCGAACGAAGGGCAATCATGTAGGTGGGGTTGGCCCCGGCGTTCGCAATCAGTTCCAGATCCCAGAGGCGGCCGGCTTGGTCGTGCCACAGACCCCCTTGGCCGCGCACCATGCTTCGCCAAGGTTCGCCGTCATTCCGCAACATTTCCTCGCGGAATGTCTGCGCGGTGACATCGTCCATAAACAGAACATCCCCGTGGGCGCTGCACAAAATGCGATGCACGGGTTGTCGCTCGACCCGTGCGGGAGAAACCCCATCGGGCTCAGGGAATGATGATCCCTCGTTCCACATCCTTATTCGTAACCTTCCTGGTATTCGGATTGCTCTTTGCATCCGTGCAAAGGGCACCGCTAGTATGCACGAAGTCGGTAGCCTTTGTGCGTGATTTGGCGGCCATCACGACGAATTGGTGGGGTTTTTGAAGTTTCTGACCTTCTTTTCCGTGACAGTTTTGGCCAGCGGGTGCTGATTGACGCCGATGGCGAACTCTATTGCCCGCCGCAGGCCGACTTAGAGTATGAGGGTGCGCCCGATTACTTGCGTGTGACGGCGCCCCTGGGTTGGGAGGGAGAGGTCTCTGCCTGGACGGGCGGACCGCCTCCCTCCCCGGACGGGGCATCCCCCACTACGTCGATCGAGGGTCCGGGGTGGTGGTTTTCTGGCGAAGTGGTGACTCGAGATCAACCCGGTTTGGTCCAAGTCGCCCGTCCTCATGCTCCTATCCCCTTCCATCTCGGGGCGGATGGCAACGGGGAGGCCCTGTCTCTGGCAAACCACCGGGTGCAATGCCTGCAAGACTGGGCGCCCACCGACCCTGAAGCCGCCCGCGCCCATGGTTGGCAAGTGCGCAATGCCAGTCGGGTGATTGAGCTCCATTCAGCCTTCGCAGATGGCACGGAGTTCATGGCCCCTACCCTGAGCCACCTCAACACCGCGACCTGGACCGCTGACATCCCGGAAGGCACCCAGGGACTTGTCATCCGCAAGCGATTCGACCAGTTCCATGGTCGCCAGCGCGCGAGAGTCTTGCTCAATGGCGAGTTCTGGGAATGGTGGTGTGAGCCCGCCGAGGACCGAACCCACCGATGGGCGTGGGGGTTCGTCGCCCTGCCCTGGCCGGCTCATGTCCCGCATGGCCGGGTGACGATTGGCATTGACCCGCCGGCCGGTACCCCCTTGTGGTCAGTCAGCCACATCACCGTCCACGCCGTGATGTGAAATCCGCTCCGGAACGTGGAATAACGCCGGTAGGAGGGCTTAGCCCCTTATGATCGGGTCCATCGGCTACGGAATCGCTTGCATCGTTGCGGGATGTCTGGTGACATTCCTCATCTCTCTCTTCCGCCCCATTCGGCAAGTGGATTCATTTAAGGCACCGTACTGGATCTTTGGGCTTTCGATCGCGATCGGCGCATTCCCATACGTCGTGGCCGAGGTTTTCACCCGTCAGAACGGAGCGGCCATGGCCGGAGCCGTGGAAGATGCCGCCATTGATGCGGAAATCGGGGGCAAGGTGGACTACTTTAAGGTCCTCTGGGTGAAGGACAACAAGGCTCGCGTCGTCTTTACGGCGGACGAACTCAACGAGTTCGGCACCAAGGAGCGCACCGTGGTGGCCACCACCTTGGTGAAGGAAAAGAACGCGTGGGTGGCCGACGACTACAACATCGTCACCAGCTACCAGCGCAAGAAAGACCACACCACCTTCCCGCCCTACTGGTAGGCCCCCGCGAGGGGTAAGTTCGTGCGGTGACCCTGCGGGAGATCCTGCACGCCCATATCCCCACCCTGACGCCGGAGAGCACCGTGCGCGATGCGGTGGACAAGATGGACATCTATCAGTTCCCTGCCCTGGTGGTGGTGGATGAGAATCTCCAACCCAAAGCGGTCATCACCGAGGGCGACCTCGCCCGAGCCGTGGTGCAGCGCGGTCATCTCTCGCAGCTCGGCACGGAGCTCGCGTGGCCCTACGCCAGCAAGGACCCGGTGACTATGCCCGCCGAACGTGAAGTTAGTGACGCCCTTCACGAAATGCTGAGCCGCGGCCTTACCATCTTGCCCGTGACGGACGAAGGGCGTCTGGCGGGCGTGGTGCTGCGCGTGGACCTGATGCAGGCCATGTTGATGGACGCCGCCGAACCCTTTGCTGATCGTGCCCGCGAGAGTTCGTAAGAATCACAGGAAACCTCATGATTGCGATTGGCCAACCGTTCCCCGATTTCTCTCTCGCTGACCAAGACGGCAATGTCCACACGCTGAACTCCTTTGCCGGAGCGCCGGTGGTCTTCTACTTCTATCCCAAGGACGACACCTCGGGGTGCACCACCGAAGCCTGTGAGTTCCGCAACGAAATCCC
>CAZDWU010000091.1:0-7512 GCA_964509165.1 uncultured Chthonomonas sp.
CAATCGCCCACATCGCGGGAGAGTTGATGGACTGAGCCAGCGCGCTCGAGACGGACACGCGGCCGCCACTGCCGCCCCCGGCGACCTTCTTGCGGCGTCCATTGACCTTAATGTAGTAGGGGTCATTGCTCACGGTGCCGTTCGGGCTGAGGGCGCCGGTTTCAAATCCGGCGGCATAAACAAACGGCTTGAAGGCCGAACCCGGCTGGCGCCGCCCTTGGGAGGCCACGTTGAACTGGTTGCGCTCGTAGTTGCCGCCGCCGCACATGCCTACGATGCGGCCTGACTTATCCACGACCACGAAAGCAGCCGTGGTCACCCGCAGCCGTCGATAGCGACTGATCGTACGCTCGATTTCCGCGTCGATAATAGTTTGAATCTTGGGATCGAGAGTGGTTTCGACTCGGTAACCGCCCCGTGCGAGGTCGATGTCGGGATATTTCTTGTCAATCTCGGCCAGGACGTAATCCACGAAGAAGGGGAACTTCTTGTCTCGATTGACTTCGACCTTGGCACTCTTGGCCAGCTTGATCGGTTCCTTGATTGCCTTGTCGTACTCCGCCTTGGTAATGAACTTCTCTTCCAACATGATGCCCAGCACCACGTCGCGGTTCGTCTTGGCGATCTCAGGATTGCGGAAGGGGTTCTCCTGGCTCGGGCGGCGCACCAAACGAGAGAGAAGCGCGGCTTCGCCGATGGTCAAATCCTTGAGAGACTTACCAAAGTAGACGTCGGCGGCGGCGGAAATGCCATACGCACCGTTGCCGTAAAAGACTTGGTTCAAGTACAGGCCAAGGATTTGCTCCTTGGACATACTGCGCTCCATCATCAGGGCGAGCGAGATGTCTTGCACCTTGCGCTCCAGCGTCTTTTCGGAGCCCGAGAAGACGCGCTTGGCAAGCTGCATGGTGATGGTCGAGCCACCCTGAGAGGAACGCCCGGAGGCCGCCGTGACCCACAGCACGCGCATCATGGCGATGGAGTCCACGCCATCGTGAGAGAAGAAGCGCTTGTCTTCGGCCGCCAGCGTGGCGTCAATCACATGCTGAGGAATGTCGCCGTAAGCTACGGGTTCTCGGAATTCCGCCGCCACTCGGAAAAGCACAGAGCCATCGGACGCCAAGATCTCGGAAGGCCCGGTGATGGTCTTCTGGATGATGCTCGGCAACTGCGGCACCATCGCATTGGCTTGCTCCAGCTTGGTCCAGAAGTAAAGCGAGCCGGCGGCAATGACCGCGGCAATGACGCCCCACAGGATTAAGAAAGCGGACTTAAAGGCTCTCTTTCGAGTCCATTTGCGCGACCGGGTTTGCTCCGGAGCGGAGTTGGACTTGACGCGTGTAGCAGGGGCGCGTTGCACCGTTATATATTATGACGGGCCAGCACCATTTAGCGTTGCTGGGTTCGGGCCGACCGGGCCAAGCGGGCCAGTTCTTCCTGCGGCAAAGCCCCGATCAAGGTGAGGTACTGCCCTCCCTGTTGCCAGGAGTAGAACTTCAATCTTTGCCCTGTTAAGCGGCGGAGTCGCTCGGTGTTCAGCGGCTGCTTCATGATGTAGAGGCTCAGTTGCGTGGTTTCGTCCGCGTAAACCGACATCACAATGCCTGAACCCTGCTGTGCACTCAAAATCCGCACGGCATCGAGGTTGTAACCCAACGCCGGATCCAAAATAACGGGCGCTAAAGTTGCGCGCTGGCAGGCGGCTTTGAGTTCTTCCAGCGGCCGGATGATTCGAAAATCACGGGGCACTGAAAACAGATTCGGCCCCATCTCCACGTCGAACTTCACGGCTTCAAATTCGAATCCACCAACCACACGACTGGCCTCATCAAAGATTTGGCGCTTGAGAATTAGGCCCTGATTCGGTTCAACCCAGAAACGCTGCAGAACCCGATCGCGACCATCCAAAACATCCCAACGGACGGTTTTAGCCCCAGCAACATCCCCTCCATTGGAGCGTTGCCACCGAATGTCACGGCCCTGCAATCGAGACATCAGAGACACCGGCGCAAAGCTTGCACCCGTCGGAGCCATGGTGCGGGCTTCGCGGCGAGCCGGATTCACCAAGAACCGGCGCCCTCCGGATTCCACGGTGAACGAACCGGCGTTCGGGCCGTCAGCGAACTCAATGCGCATGTTCAGGCCTTGCTTGAGGACCCGCTCCCTGTATGTGCGCATCTGGCCATCGACCATCAGCGTTACGTTGCGAATCCCTGCCGCATTTACGCGGGATTGCTGCTGCAAGTAGCGCGAAATCTCGGGCGGGTACGACCGGGCCGGCTGCGCGAAAGCCGGGGCCGCCGCGGCCAGCGCGACCAGCGTTAAGAGCCCTTTTCGAGCGTTGACCAATCGAAACCTCCTGAAGACGGCGGGGCCACCACCGGCGTGGCCGGTGCCCCCACCCCCAAGTCTCGGGCGTTTTGGAACTCTTCGTGCGATCGCACGAGCCGGGCTTCCACACTATTCTCCGTGTTGGCCGTTGGCGCAGAGCCGCCACGCGGGGCAAACAAAGCCACCGCCAGTGCGCACGCCGCCACCCCCGACACTGCCACCGGCCACAGAGCAAACACATTGCGGCGCGGGGGCGCCGGCTTGGCCTCGGCCGCCAGGCGCTCATTGAGTTGGCTGCGCCATTGCAGGCTCAATTCGTCAGACGGCAAGGCTTGCAGCGCATGGCGCATCGGCTCCAGGCGCTCGATCTCTTCGTCCAGCACCACGGCTTCCGCCAGCGTCAATTCCGCTTCTTGCTCAATCTTCTCTCGCCAATCTTGATTCACGATTGAACCCCCTGGGCTCCCATGTACTGCTTCAGTGTCTTTTGCAAAGATTCTCGGGCCAAAAAGAGGCGGCTCTTCACCGTCCCTACGGGCAGCGACATCGTCGCCGCAATCTCCTCGTAGGCCATATCTTCGCGGTCGTGGAGAAGGAGCACCACCCGGAGCTTCTCGCTCATTTGGGCTAGTGCGGCCTCCACCACATCATTAAACTCGCTCGAAAGCATGGCGGCTTCCGGGTCCCAGCGGTGATCGGGGGTGGTGTCCCACTCCTCACCTTCCACCGGGGGAACGATCTCAAGCGAATTCGTCTGGCGGCGCGAGCGGTCGATGCAAAGGTTGGTGGCGATGCGGAAGAGCCAGGTGCGCAACGAAGCGCGCCCGTCAAACCGGTCCAAGCCCTGGTATGCCCGGATGAAAACTTCTTGGGTGAGGTCCTGCGCGTCCTCGGCATCGTGGACCATGCGCTTCACAAACCCGTAGATGCGAGCCTGATAGAGGTCAATCAGCCGACCGAACGCCGCATCATCCCGGCGACGGCAAGCGGAAACCAAAGCCGCTTCGGCCGTGGCGTCGTGTTTCATGCAGGGGCTCCACGTTCGGGCCTGCGCATCAGTGCCCATGATCAAGTGATGACGCAAACGCATGACCAAAGTTCAGTACGTCAAAAAAAGTCCCTCCGTTGGCCGCGAATGACGGCCGCACGGAGGGTCTTCGAGGTTGTGAGCTTTAGAAGCGGAGGCCGGCGTAAAAGCCGAAACCGTTCAGTCGCTCTTCGTTGGAGCCCAAGAACCGCGCTTCGATGAAGTACGGCGTGGCGCCCTGGTTGAAGTTGTAGCCCAAAGCGAAGTTGTAGGCGAACTCTTCGTTGGTCGTGGTACCACCGCCCGGCTTGGGCGTGCGGACAAAACCGAGACCACCACCGACGACCCAGTAGATGTTCTTCTGGCGACCGCGGTAGTTCAGCATCACAGGCACCTGGCTAAAGTCGCCGTCGCCGTAGTAGTCCAGGGACAGGTGGAAAGTGCTTTCGACTTCCCCGTCCGACTTCACATTGAACAGGTTGCCCAGTTCGTAGTCCACACCAAAGCCAAACCAGTCCGAGCCCGAGGCGTTCTTCGCTTCGTTGCTAATGGGGAAGAACAAACCGCCCTTCACCGAGAGACCCGACGGCTTGCTGTATTGAGCCATTGCCGGAGCCAGAACACCTACCGCCAAAGCGGCGACCAGCCCCATTCTTGCCACGTTCTTCATCCGTGATTTCCTCGCGTAATTGACAGGGTCGTCCCCTGCTGTCGCGTATGTTACTCTCATCGCTTCATTTCGCGAACGGTCCGGACGATTTCGATCACCAATTCGGTGTTTTGGACCAGGCTTTCAATCGAGACATGCTCGTCGTGGGTGTGGATGTCCTCCATCCCCGTAGCCATCACAATGCTCGGCACGCCCTTGGTGTTGAACTGGTTGGCGTCGCTGCCGCCGAGAGTCGTGCGTAGGTCGCCCGTGAAGCCTAGCTTCCGCGCCGCCTGCTGGCCCACCTGCACCACTGTGCTGTCCTCCGGAATCAAGTACGAATCGTAGTGCCGCACATGGTCAATCTTCACCTTGGCGCCCCAGCGCCGGGCGGCGTCCTCAAAGGCGCGCATCATCTCGCCGACGGTGGCGTCCAGCTCTACCACGCTCGTGCTACGGGCTTCGGCCTTGATGGTCACGCTCGGCATCACCACATTGGTGCCGGTGCCCCCGCTGACGATGCCCAAGTTGCTCGTGGTTTCGGGGCCGACCCGACCGATCTTGAGCTGGCTAATGGCATCGGCCGCCACGCAGAGGGCGTTGATGCCGTCTTCGGGGTGCTTGCCCGCGTGGGCCGGCTTACCGATGACTGTGATATCCAGCTTGTCGTGGGTGGCGGTGCGGTTCACGTAGGTGCCCACCGGCGGGCCCGTGTCCAGCACGTAGCCAAAGTCGAGATCAAGCGACTGAATATCCAGCGCCCCGGCGCCCTTCAGGCCAATTTCTTCGGCCACCGGCAGCAGCAGCACCACATCCCCGTGCTCCTCGCCCGTCTCGTTCATCACGCGTAGGGCTTCGATAATGGCGGCCATGCCCGCCTTGTCGTCGGCACCGAGGATGGTGTCGCTTTCGGTATAGAGCACGCCGTCGCGCTCGCCGATCACCAGGCCTTCGGTGGGCTCCACGGTATCGAAGTGGGCAGAGAAATAGATGCGCGGGGCGTCGGGTCGGGTGCCGCGCCAGGTGGCGATCACGTTGCCGGCGTTACCGCCAATGACTTCCCCGGCGTTGTCTTCCACCACTTCCAGGCCCATCTCGGTGAGCAAGTTCTTGACGTAATCCACTGCCGGGCGCTCCTCCAGGGCCGGGGCATTGATGAGGCACAGGGTCTTGAACAGTTCGACCAGTCGCGCTTGGTTGACCATTGTGCTTTGGACCTTACCGCAAGGTAGATTGCAACCCGTGAGTCAGCATCGTTTGGACGTCGTCGGCGGCGGAAGTTACGTGGTGGAATCGGGCACCAAGCTCGCCTTGGCCCTGGAGCAAAACGGCGAGGATGTCAGCCATCGGTGCGGAGGCAATGCCCGTTGCACCACCTGCCGCGTCACCATTAAGGGCGAAGAGCCGCCGATGGGTGACGACGAGCGCGCCTGCCTGGAAGAAGACGGCGTGCTGGGGCAGTTCCGCCTTTCCTGCCAAATCCGGATGGACCGCGATATGGAAGTCGAAATCCTGATGCGCGCCAGCGAGCAAGGCTGGGATCCGGGCGTCGAGATCGAACCGTAAGGGGAATTACAGGTCTCGAAGCTCGCGACGGAGGTCGCGCTTCGTTTCCTTGTCCTTCAGGGTTTCGCGCTTGTCGTAGTTGTGCTTGCCTCGCGCGGTGCCCACGAGCATCTTGGCTTTCCCGTTCTTAAAGTAGATCGAGAGCGGGATGATGCTCAGCCCCCGCTCCTGCGCGCGACGTTCCAAAAGGACGATTTCGCGGGCATGGGCAAGGAGTTTTCGGTCCCGGCGACGGTCCGGAGTGAACGCGCTGCTGTGCGTCCAGGGCTCAATATCAAGGTGATACACCCACAATTCCCCGTTCACAATGCGGCAGTAGGCGTCGGCAATGTGGGCGCGTCCCGCGTACAACGACTTCACCTCGCTCCCTTGCAAGACCATTCCGGTCTCTAAGGTATCGAGGATTTCGTAATCGTATCGCGCCCTCCGGTTTTGGATCGTCGCCGGTCCCTGAGGCTCGCGGGACTTTCCCGACTTTTTGGCCATGCCTGAGGGCCAAGTGTACCGGTGGCGTGCCAGGTACCATGGGGGAGATGCGCAATCGCGGTTCGTTGTGCCTGATGGCCTTAGGTGCCCTATCCTGGATCGTGGCCAGCGGATGCGGGCCCAAGGAGACGACCGGGCCTGGAGATTTCGAAAAGTTGACGGTCGAAACCATCACGCCGGGGACGGGACCCAAGGCCGCCGATGGTGACCTCCTTTATGCCCGCTACGTTGGCCGCTTGAAGACCGGAGCCGAGTTCGACTCCAACATCAACAAGCCCGGGCGCAACGTGTTTGCTATCGAACTGGGGGGCATGGGCGTGATTGCGGGCTGGAATCAGGGCCTAAAGAACACCCAGAAGGGCGGCAAGTACAAGCTGCAAATCCCCTCCTTCCTAGCCTATGGCGACGAGGGCCGCGCGCCCACCATTCCGCCGAAGTCCGGCCTGGAATTCGAAATTGAGATCGTGGACATGGTTCCGGCGTCCGAGTCGGAAACCCTCGTCGTGGACGACATCACCAAGGGCACCGGACCCGCCGCCGCGGAGGGCGACACCGTGAGCGTGCACTTCGTAGGCAAGTACGTGGACGGCGCCGTTTTTGACGACAGCCGCAAGCGCAACGCCAAACCCGACCAATTCAAGATTGGCAAGCGTCAAGCCATCCCTGGCATCGACTGGGCCGTACGCGGTATGAGCGTCGGGGGCAAGCGTCGCATCAAGATTCCGCCGAAGCTCGGTTGGGGTGTGCAAGGCTTCCAAGGCGTGGAGCCCAACATGGTCTTGATTTACGAAGTCGAGATGGTTGCCATCACGAAGGGTTAACGCACCGTAGTGATCAGCCCCGGCGCGCTCGCCCTGGTGTTGGCCATGCAGGCCGAACCCACGGATTTCCGCATCAAGTGGGAAGTCGGCGAGCGTCATGCCTTCTTAGTCAAGGAAACCGTCTTTGACCCCCAAAACGGCACCATCGGGCGGGAGTTCACCGAGACCTTTGAGGTGAAGCGGTTGGTTCTCGATCGGTACGACCTGCGCATGGTGGTGGAAGGCCCGTCGCTGGCGGAGGACACCGTGATCAAGGTTGGCGACAAGGGCCAGATGATTTCGCGGCCCATCGTGCCGTTCAGCTGGTTCCGCCTGCCGCCCGATCCCATCCTGCCGGATCAGGAGTTCATCCTGTTTGACAAGAAGTTTCAAACCCCGTTTGGGATCACCGAGCGCACCTCGGTGTGCATTCTCCGCCGGGTGGACAAACTGGCCGGGCGCGACGTGGCGCACTTCTTCTTCCGCAGCACGCTCTTGGGAGGCAACTTGAGCGGAGGGGGATCCGGCAGTGCCCTGGTAGACGCCAAGCACGGCCGCCTCATCCGGCTCTTCTTCTCCTATGTGCTGACGGTCAATGAAAGTGGCACCCGCCGCTCGGTACCCGTGCGAATTGAGGTGACCCGCAAGTGATC
>CAZDWU010000092.1:0-7416 GCA_964509165.1 uncultured Chthonomonas sp.
AGTTCAAACTCATCTTCGTCCAGCTCAACAACGGGAGGCAAAACCGCCTCAAACTTGGCATCGCCTTCGCGGACTCGCACGTAGCGAACCCCGGCGTCCGCCGCCCGGCGCAGGATATCCCTTAAGGTGTCCGCATCGAAGCCGCTCATGCCTCACAGTGTACCAAGAGCGAAACCTCGTAACCCTGTCAGGTGGCGTGTCCGCGGCGGTATGGAAAGCCTCAACAGGGTCCTTGGTATGTCGGAATTTTTGGATCAACTCGGCGAGCTCGAGTTGTCGGCGGTGCATGAAATCGCCAATATCGGTTTAGGGAACGCCGCCACTTCGCTTTCCACGCTGCTCGGTCGCACCGTTCACATTGAGGTCCCCCGGGTGAGTGCCCGCATGGTGGGAGCCCTGGCTCAAGAGACGTTGGACGCCGGCATCGTGACAGTGGGCGTACTGATGCCGTTTGATGGGGACGTTGAAGGCACGATGGCCTTCTTCTTCCCGTGGGAAGCCGCCACCGAACTCTGGGAGACCTTGATCGGCGCGAAGCCCGACGGCCCCTGCGACATTGACGAAATGGCCGCTTCGGTGATGATCGAAGTCGGCAACATGGTTTGCTCCGGGTTCCTCAACTCGGTCGCCGAACTCACCAACCTCGGCCTCTTTGCCACCCCGCCCGCGATGGGTGTGGACTTTATGGAGAGTTTGCTGGCCACCCTGGACGTGGAAGCCGAGCTGAACATGCGGGTGGCGCTCACCATCAACACCCGCTTGCATGGCGAGGACGGAAGTGCCCTGGAGGGCATGTGCCTCGTCATCCCCAGCCAACAAGGTCTGGTCCGATTGCTTCAATCCCTTGGGCTTGAGGTCGCCGCCTAATCGTGGAAACCTTTGGCGTTGGAATGAGCGAGATTGTCGTCCGTAAGGGGGCGGCCAAATTTCTCTGCTTAGGATTAGGAAGCTGTGTGGGCGTCGCCATTTACGATCCCAAGGCGGACGTGAGCGGCATGATCCACGTGATGCTCCCGGCGGCATTCCCCGATCGCCCGGTGGACCAGATTGGAAAGTTTGCCGACACCGGCATCCCGGCCCTCCTGATGGCGATGGAGAAGATGGGGGCCAACAAGCGTTACATGCGGGTGGCCATTGCCGGTGGGGCGCAAGTCTTTAAGTTCAACAACACCGGCACCAATCAGCTCGATATCGGGCGCCGCAACGGCGAGGCCGTCATTGAGCAACTGACCAAAGCCGGACTCAGGATTTTGGCCAAGGATATTGGGGGCACCCACGGCCGCACGGTGACCTTTACGGTGCCGGACGGGAAGGTGGAAGTGAAGACTCTCAGCCAAGGGGTGTCGGAATTGTGCAATCTTGCCGACAATCGAGAGCGTAGCGCAGCCTAAAAGAGGGAGAGACTTGTGGGCGTAATCATCACGATAGACGAAATGATTGATCGGACGGCCGATCTGCCGGTGATTCCGGCGGTGGCACTCCGCATCATGCACGAGGCGGATTCGAATACGACGTCTGCTTCCCAAATTGCCATGCTCTTGGCCCGCGACCCGGCTTTGGCATCGCGCGTCTTGCGGTTGGCGAACTCCGCCTACTACGGTCTATCGGGACAAGTTTTTGGCCTTAAGGAGGCGGTCGTGGTCCTCGGTCTGCGCTGCGTGAAGAATCTAGCGCTGGTGGCGGCGAGCTATCCGTGGCTGAGCAAGCCGCTCCACGGCTACGGCCTGGAACCCAAAGATCTTTGGATGCACTCGCACGGCACCGCCGTGGCCGCCATGCTGGTGGCCCAACGCAGTGGCCGCCTGCGCGATGACGAAGCCTTCACCGCTGGTCTCTTGCACGACATCGGCAAGTTGGCCATGAACGTGTGGCTGGAGCGCAAGACCGAGGCCTTGATTCAGCTTTCCTCGCTGAATGGATGGAGCTTTGTGGAGTGCGAGCGCACGGTGCTGGGTTACGACCACGGCCAAGTTGGGGGGCGTCTTGCCGAACGCTGGAACCTCCCCCTCTCCGTGATTGATTCGGCCCGCTATCACCACGAGCCGGATACCCGTCCTGATCCCTCATTGGTGGTGGATGCCGTGCATCTGGGGGACTATCTGGCGTCCGTTTTGGGCTTCGGTCTAGGCGCCGATGGCCTGCAATACGCACTTCAGCCCAATACGCTCGTCCGACTGGGCCTTCACCCTCAAGACATCGACCGAATTGCCGATGATTTAGAGCGTGAGCGACGGCTGCAAGCCGAATCGTTCGAGGAGATTGTTGCGTGAAGCCCCGCGTGGTTGTGATTGATGACTCACCGTTTGTGCGGCGGCTCATCGTGGATTGGCTCAATCAGAGCGGCGAGTTCGAAGTCGTGGGCTCCGCCAACAACGGGCGAGAAGGCCTCGCCATGGTGAAGGAGCAACGCCCGGACCTGGTGACTCTCGACATCGAGATGCCGATCATGGACGGCCTGACGTGTCTGCGGCATATCATGACCGAGTGCCCGACCCGGGTCATCATGGTCAGCAGCCTCACCGAGGCCGGTGCCACCCCGACCCTCGAAGCCCTGGAGATTGGCGCGTTTGACTACTTCGCCAAGCCCAATGGATCGAGCTCGATCAAGTTTATTGGCTGCCAGGAAGAGCTGATTGCCAAGCTGCAAGCCGCCGTGGGCAGCGCCACCATGCGCCGCCTGAAGCCGGCCGAACCCCGCGCCGCCGTGGTGCAGCCGCCGGCTCCCAAGATCGTGATGCCCAAGACGGAGCGCATCGTGCTCCTGGCCAGCTCGACGGGTGGCCCGAAGGCGCTCGCAGCCTTCTGGCGAGATCTGCCCAAGGGCTTTAGTGCTCCCATCCTGATGGTGCAACACATGCCCGAGAGCTTTATGGCTTCATTTGCCGCCCGACTGAACAGCATTGGCACTGTGCCGTGCCAAATCGCGAAAGCGGGTGACCGCCCGGTGCCCGGCGTGGCGCTGATGGCGCCCGGTGGCAAGCACATGATGATTGATTCTCTCGGCGCGATCGTCCTGGACGATGGCCCGAACCTGCACGGCGTGAAGCCCGCCGCTGACCACCTGTTTTTGACGGCCGCTGCCAAGTGGGGCGACCGCTGCCTGGGTGCCATTTTCACCGGCATGGGCCGGGATGGCGCCGAAGGCGCCAAGGTGATCCGCAGCAAGGGTGGCTACATGATCGGCGAATCGGAAGAAACCTGCGTGGTGTACGGGATGCCCCGCGCCGCGAAGGAAGTCGGCGGCATTGACCGCGAGCTGCCACTCACCGCTATGGCTCCGGCCCTGGTGACCGCCATTGTGAAGGGGAAGAACATTGCTGCCTAACGCGCAAGAATGGCGTCGGTTTTACGACATCGTCAAGGCGAAAACGGGTGTGGATCTCGACCTTTACCGGTCGAACCAGCTTCAACGCCGCACAGTGAGCATGGTCGAATCGCTGAACATGAAGTCGCTGGACGAATTCACCAAATGGTTCGGCGAGAACGCGACCAACCAACGCTGGTTCCTTGACAAGATGGCGATAAACGTCTCTGAACTCTTCCGCAACCCGGAAAAGTGGACGGAGATGATCAACAAGGTCTTGCCGGAACTCGGGGCCGACAAGAAGGGCCTCAAGGTCTGGAGTGCGGGCTGCAGCTACGGCGCAGAAGCCCACACGCTGGCCATGATCCTGGACCAGAAGTTCCGGGGTCGCCACCAGATTCTCGGCACCGATATTGACCAAGACGCCCTGGACCAAGCCAAGCGTGGCGAGTTCAGCGAATCGGACGTGCGGTGGGTGCCGCGCGAGTACAAGTCCAATTACCTCCGCCAGGAGGGCAACAAGTGGTTTGCCACCGATGTGCTGCGCAGCTATCTCACGTTCCGCAAGGGCAATCTGCTGGCCGATCGATTTGATTCCGGTTACGACCTCATCATGTGCCGCAACGTCGTGATTTACTTCACTGACGAAGCGAAAGAAGAGCTCTATGGGAAGTTTTTCAACGCTCTGCGACCCGGCGGGATCCTCTTTGTAGGCAGCACCGAGCGGGTCACCAACTACCGCGACCTGGGATTTGATACAGGTCTTCCATTTTTCTACCGAAAACCCTTAGAGGGGAACAACCAATGGCGAAACGCATCCTGATCACAGACGACGCACTCTTCATGCGGGTAACGCTGAAGAAGATTCTGACGGAAGCTGGCTACGACGTAGTCGGCGAAGCCACCAACGGCGCTGAGGCAGTCAAGCTCTACGAGCAGCTGAAGCCCGACGTGGTGACGATGGACATCACCATGCCTGAAATGGATGGCATCCAGGCGCTCAAGGAGATCAAGAAGATCGACGCGAATGCCCGGGTCATCATGTGCACGGCGATGGGACAAAAGACGATGGTGATTGAGGCCGTGCAAAGCGGTGCCAAGGATTTCATCGTCAAGCCGTTCCAGCCCGACCGCGTGGTCGAAGCCATGAACAAGGTGGCGGCCTAAGCCGTACATGAAGACTTTTAGAGGGGAGAACGATGAAGGTTGAGTACGTAAGTCCATTTGTGGAGGCGGCGGTCAAAGTGATGACCACCCTGTTGCAAGTGACGCCCGAGCGGGGGACGCTGAGCGCCCGCCCGCAGGTCTTTACCACCCAACAGGTCAACATCGTGTGCGGGATCACCGGCGACGTCGAAGGTCAGGTCATTTTTGGCATGAGCATCGTCGCGGCCGACCGAATCGCCTCGAAAATGTTGGGCTCACCGGTGGTGACGTTCGATCAGCTCGCGGCTTCGGCCATTGCCGAGCTGGGCAATATGATTAGCGGGAACAGCATGACGCTCCTCCACGGGCAAGGCTTTACCTGCGACATCACGCCGCCGACGATCATCAAGGGCTCCAACGTGAAGATCAGCACGCTGGACATCCCGGCTCTCGTGATTCCGATGCGCCTCAAGGATATTGGGGAGTTCGAGATCAACGTGAGCATCAAAGAACGAACTCGGCGCGCCGCCTAGTTTGGTCCGTTTCACCGATTCCAGGCTCCCGTTCAATGGCGAACGGGGGCCTGAGATTTTTTCCGCCAATGGGCCTCTCACGGTCGATTGCAACCGCAAACCCCGATTTTGCCGTTATCTTACAAGTATATGGATCGAGTCCTTCTCACCGGCTTAACCTGCGATGCGTTCCAGGCTGACACCGACCGCAAGGCGCTGGAGGCATTGCGCCGCCTGCCGCTCGTGCCCGCTGCCGTGCAGAAGTTCTATGAGATTGGGGCCGACCGCTGGCTCTACTGCTGGAACATGGCCGTGAGCGTGCGCGTGGGGCCGGACCAGTACCCGACGCTTTACCGAATTCTTCAGGAGTGCTGCGAGGTGTTGGACGTGCCCGAACCCGAGCTCTACCTGACCAACCACCCGTTCGCCAACGCCTTTGCGGGCGGCGTGGAGCGGCCGTACATCACGCTGCGCAGCTCCATCGTGGATACGCTCAACGATGACGAGCTTTATCACCTCATCGGGCACGAGCTGGGTCACATCAAGTGCGGGCATATCCTCTACTTCAGCGTGGCGCGGGTGCTGATGCCGCTGCTGGAGATGCTGGGCCGACGCACTCTTGGACTCGGCGACGCCGCCCAGATTGCCGCGATGGCCGCCTTTATGGAATGGAGCCGGAATGCAGAACTGAGCGCCGACCGTGCCGGGCTGCTGTGCGCGCAGAACTTTGCCACCTCGCTGAGTGCCAACTTGCACCTGTGCGGTGGCCCCCACCGCCTGCAGGACGAGGGTAACCCCGCCGCCTTTTTGGAGCAAGCCCAGACGTACCAGGACATGAACGCCATGGACTCCTTTGGCAAGCTCATGATCGCGTTCTTCTACAGCACATGGAGCACGCACCCGATGCCGGTGCACCGCACCCAGGCGCTAGAACGCTGGCACGCGGCCGGCGAGATGGACCGCATCCTGGAATGGGGCCGGCAACGGAACGCCGCCCCGGTTGTGAACTAATCGGCGGTTAGGCCAGCGCGGTCGCGGGGTCCATCACGATCACGCGGCCGGTGTTGGCGCTTTCCTCGGCGGCCAGGGCCAACGCGAGGGCGGCTCGGCCTTCGTGGGCCGTGACCGTGGGCTCGGCCCCTTGCAGCACCGCGCCGAACATCTTGGCTTGGCCATAGAATGGGTCGTCGCTGGCGTCGCGGTTCGTCCCGGCGGCCTGCACGGCTCCGGTGACCCGCAAGCCCGCCACCGCACGGGCATCGAACGAAATGAGCCCCTCGCTTCCCGCGACCTCGAAGGCGATATTGAAGCCCAGCGGGTCCATCCAGCAGCTTTCGAGGTGGGCGACGGCTCCGTTCTGGAACGTGATGGTGGCGAGGGCGTAGTCTCCCGGCACGTCACGGGCTTCCGCGCCCATGCGCACCGAACGGCAGTAGATCCGCTCCACCGGCCCGAACGTCCACAGCAGCCAGTCAAAGTCATGCACCGCGAGGTCGAGGATCACGCCACCACTGCGGGCGAGGTTCTGGAACCAGCCTTCCGTGCCCTGCGGGGCCTTGCCCCCTCGGTACACGCGGATGGCGGCGGGGGTGCCCACGGCGCCCTTGTTCACCCGGTCGCGGGCGGCCACGAACTCAGGGAAAAAGCGGCTCACATGGGCCGGCACCAGGTGCACACCCTTGGCCTGGGCGAGCGCAATGAGTTCATCCGCCTGCTCCAGGGAGCGGGTGATGGGCTTCTCGAGCAAAACGTGCTTGCCGGCCTCCAGGGCTTGGCGGGCGCAGGCGTAGTGTGCATCGGTGGGGACGGCAATGACCACCCCATCCACGGCGGCCAAAAGCTCTTCGGCGGTGGCCACGGCCCGGCCCCCAACCGTGGCGGCCATCGCTTCGGCGCGCGCCGGGTCCAGGTCGTACATCACCAGTTCGGCCCCGTCCAGACGGGCGAAGTGCCGCGTGTGGGCGCGGGCAATGCCCCCGGTTCCCCAAATCCCAATGCGCATCCTTGGATTATCCCCCGCGCCACAATGGAGACATGACCATTCTGGGCATGATTCTGATCGGGGTAGTGGCGGGCGTGGCCGGCGGCCTCTTTGGGATTGGCGGCGGCGTCATCATCGTGCCGCTGTTGGTGCTGGCCTTCGGCTTTACGCAGCACAAAGCGCAGGGCACCTCGCTGGTGGCGCTGCTGGCCCCCGTCGGCCTGCTCGGCCTGATGAACTACTGGAAGGAGAACAACGTGGACCTCGCCAAGGGCCTCTGGATCGCCTTGGGGTTCCTAGGCGGGGCGTTCTTCGGCTCCAAGATCGCGCTGGGGCTGGACCCCAACACCATGCGCAAGTCGTTTGCCATCTTCTTGGTGCTGGTGGGCGGCTACATGTTCTTCCGCAAGTAAGCCGGTTTAGACGCCCAGGTGCGTGCGCACCAAGTCGCCCACCACGCTGAGCCCGTCCTC
>CAZDWU010000093.1:0-7399 GCA_964509165.1 uncultured Chthonomonas sp.
ACCAAACCAATGCCGAGTTCAATGCGTGGCTGGAGGAGAACGTCCGGCCGATCTACGAACGCAAGCAGCGAGAGCTCGCCAACGTAATGAAGCCGGCCGTGAAATGGGGTTATTTCTGGGCGCAGAGCGAGGGCAATGACCTCATCATTTACCACGAAGACCAGCGCACCGAGCGAGCAAGATTCCAGTTCCCGCGGCAGCGAGATGGCAAGCGGCAGTGCTTGGCGGACTTCTTCCAGCCTGTATCGAGCGGCATCATGGATGTGGCGGCATTCCACATCGTCACGGTGGGTGGCGACGTAAGTGAACACGAGCGCGCCCTTTTTGCCAATGGCGACTACGCCGAGTACCTCTACACCCACGGCATGGGCGTGGAAACCGCCGAGGCCCTGGCCGAATACTGGCACCAGATGATCCGCCGCGAGATGGGGATTGATGATGCCGAGCCCGAGGACATGCGGCTACTCTTTAGCGCCAAGTACCACGGTTCGCGGTACTCCTTCGGCTACCCGGCGTGCCCGAACCTGGAAGATCAACGCATCTTGATGGAGCTGCTCGAACCCCAAGACATCGGCATCACGCTCAGCGAAGAGGACATGCTGGTGCCCGAGCAGAGCACCAGCGCCATTATCGTTCACCACCCCGAGGCGAAGTACTTCAACATCCGCTAAGGAGTGTTGAGCGCCGAGGGTTTGAACTGCCACTCCCGCACCAGCGGGGCTTGGTCACGGGAATGCTCGCCGCTCTCCGCGTTGCCCGGGCCGAGCACCGTCCCTGCCTGGATACCCTGCGCCCCAAAGCGGATGATCTGGATGTAAGTGCCCCGGTTGATGTAGGGGATGGGTTCCTCGCCGGGGTAGCGGATAGCCCCTTGCGCGGCCGGGGCCAGCGTGTCGGCTTTGGCTTGCACGGCCAGGATCGCTTCGCGCACCACTCGCTCTCGGCGCCGGGAAGGCACCAATTCGAGGCTGCCCGCCCCCTGCAGCTGCCGCAGAATCGTGGTCGGCTGCACCGCTTGTTGGAAGAAGCTGGGGTTCAGAAGCGTGCCCACGGCCGGGGAATAGAGGCGACGGCGGAGCTCGTTCACCACTTCCAGATAGAAGGCACTGTTCACATCCCCATTGCGCTGAGAGCCGTCGTAGGCGTTGATACGCTGCCGGGCCACCGCAAACTCGGGTGCATCGCCCATCGCCTGCAAGAACAACTCACGATACGAGCCGGAAGTGGCCGAATCCGCTTCGCTGATCGCCTTCGCCGCCCCCACCAGGTGCGCCACGGTCACCGGCTGGGTGCCCAGGGCGTGAATGAGGCTGTCATTGCGGAAGGCGCGGCCCCACACCGGCGTATCCATGTTCGGCCAGCCGGCGGCGGGCTTGTTGTTCCAGTTCACGATCAGGCCCGTCTTCGGGTTGAACGAGTGCGGCATCTCCTCGGGGCTCAAGAAGCCCTTCCACTCGGCTTTGGGGTCCAGCGGGAGGGGAAGCCGGGCATCGTAGCCGGAGGCGCGGACGGGGAAGCGCCCGGCGTAGCGCCACCCGATATTCCGGGCATCGGCGGCAAAGACATTGAACGACAGGGGAAGGGTGCCCGCGGCCGTCAGCGCTGATTTGGCATCGGTCGCATGGGCGATGTCCCAGAAAACTTCGAGGGCTTTGAGTTCATCGCCGTAGAAGGCGCGGCGGACCGTCATCAGGTGCGTCCCTGACTTGGTGCGCATGATGACCGGGCCCAGGTGGGTGCGTTCGCGCACAAAGGACACCGGCTCTTGGCCCTTGACCTTGATCGTCTCGCGGATCTGCTCCAGCGGGCGAGTTTCGGTGCCGTACTTGTAGCCGCTTTCCCCGTCCGTGGCCCCGACGTACACGTCTTCCAGGTCCGCCACGCCGCTCGTTAGGCCCCAGGCATGGCGAAGGGTGTGCCCAATCACCATCACCGGCGTGCCGGGAATCGTAATGCCCTGGATGGTCAGCTCGGGGGTACGGATGCTGGCCTCGTAGACCGGCGAAGGCGTGGAGTGACCCATCTGGGGGGCACTGAGGAGGTGCACCGCGCCATCCGAGCGCTTGGCGCTGGCCACCACGGCGTACGAGCCCCAAGATTCCAGCACGCCCTCGCGGCGGGCAATGAGCCGGGACTCTTCTTCATGCACCGCCGAGATGGCAGGCACGAGTTCCAGCACCGGAATGGCGGGCAACTGCGCCAGGTGCGCCTCCGAATCCGCCCGGGTGAACTTGGGCAGCCGTGCCACGCCTCGTCCCCTCGACAAATCATCCTCTGAACTCACGGTGGGCGTGGAAAGCGGGTCATCCTGCCAAATGAGTTCGTCCAGCGCGTCAAATCGTTGGCTCCGCACCGGCTGAAGCTTGAGATACTCCATCAAGGCGAGTGACCGGAGTTCCCCCGCGCCCCCGGTACCAAATCGGCGAGCCATCGAAACCCCAATCGCGACTGAATCCTCCAGCGTCCACGGTTCGGGGTCAAAGCCCAAGGTCTCGTAGCCATCGGGCATGGTTTGGTCGCGGTTCACGCGGTCGATTACCTTGTTCACCCCGCGCACATAGCCCGCAAACATCTGCTGAAATTCGGGTGACAGCCGGGCGGCCATCGCGCGCATTTCGGCGTCGGTATAGCCTTGGCGGCGGGCTTCTTGGTCAGCGGCCAAGGCGCTGGGGCCTTGGATCTCAGCCATGCGGCCCCGGGCCAAACGGCGGGCCATTTCCATCTGCCACAGGCGGTCTTCGGCGTGCTTTTCGCCTAAGATTTCGAGGGCCGTGGGCAAATCGGTGGCGGAAATGGCGGGAACTCCGTATGCATTGGTAGAGTTCATCGCAAGGGCCAGGCCCAGAGTCAACCACATGGGTTGAGTTTGGCCGATGAGCGCGGGAAAAACGGATGAAATTTGGTGCCCGGTTTTTGAAAGTGAGCCGATCCGTCCCGCGTATGCCCCTGCCCGAAGAGCGCAAGCAAAGAGAGCAGCGTTCCGTTACCGGTTACATCGCGTTTCTTAGTGTTCTCTTTCTTGCCTATCTGTTGGCCCCGGATCGTGTGGCGGGTGCGATTCTTGGCATCTCCGTGCTGGGCGGATTGGTCACTCAGATCGTCTTGTCGGCCCTTTCTCGCTCCCTTCGGGTTGCGGGTTCCATCGCGCTTGCCCAGGGGGTCTTCGTGGTGGCCTTCGCTTTGCATGGTGCACCCATCACAGCCAGTCGATTGACGGAAGCTGTTTCGCTCGCAATCATCTTAGGCACCCTGTTCTTTGTGGCCGGCACCATGGCCGCCACATTCATGGGCTTAGCCGACATGCAACGGTGGGAAAGTCGGCGCAAGCGAATGAGCCGGCATCAGCGCATCGGGGTCTTGCTTGACCTGAAAGACCGAGTTTCCGTGGCGAGTCTGCGAGGCGAGCCTGCCAACCGGGAGTCGTGGACCGATCGAGTGAGTCGAAACCTCTTTGGCTGGGCGTTCAGCCTCGGGTTCGGTTTCGACATGCTGTTCGTCATTGCGGTGAGTTTGTTGGTGCGGAGCGGCGTCGTCATCGTGGCCCCGGATAACCAGTCCGTGGCGATCTTGTTCCTGTACTCCATTTCGTTCCTGGGGGTCTTTGGCGCAAACCTTCTGGTTGGATACTGCGGTGGCCGATACTTGCGGATGCTGCTCGCGGCCTTGGTGCTCACGGCATCGGGTTCGTCATTCTTGTTCTGGGCAGATCACCCCACCCACCTTCTCCTTCGCATGGGAATGGGGAATCAAGTGGGATCGGTCCGCGACATGTTCCTGCAAGGGTTAGCCATCTCTTTGGTGATTAGCAATGTCGGCTGGCTGGCGGCTTACGTCCAGCGTAAGACGGAACGTATTTGGAAGCTCCAGCGCGGCGATGCCTCCGTGCTGAATGAGGAGATCCAGCGACTTGAGAACTCGCTCCTCCGCGACCAATCCCGCAAGTGCGTGGTGGCCGTGGATGTGGTGGGCAGCACCCGGATGAAGGCCAACGCCGACATGCTGGTGAGCGAGTGGTGCTTCCGCGAATACCAACAGATTGTCACGCAGTGCGTGGAGGACGAAGGCGGGCAGGTGGTCAACACCGCCGGAGACGGGGTGGTGGCAAGCTTTGAAGACCCGGCCAGCGCCTTGGAAGCGGCCGCGGCCGTGCGCGACCGTTTGCTAGTGTTTAACGCCCGCGGCAACCGACTGAGCGAGCCGTTCCAAGTCCGCATCGGCATTGACTCCGCCGAAGTGCAAGGGAACCTGGCCGAAGTCCAGTTCTCGCAGCTCATTGATACCGCCGCCCATATCGAGGCGATGACCCCGGCCGGCGCGATCGGGGTGAGCCAGTCCTTCATGGCGCTCCTCCCCTCGGAGCGAGCCACCCAGCATGGCTATTCGGCGGACGGAAAGCCGATCTTCCTGATGCGAGAAAGCGGCTCGGCCTTGTGGGCCGAACCGCTTCCGACGTCCTCTTAACGCAGAGACTCAGCGAAGGCTACGGTAGTTGTCTTCCAGGGCCTTGTTGCGAGTGGCGTACCGATACACCACGTAGCCGATGCCCCCGACAATGGCAATCGGGATGATCATCGAAGCCGCCCAGCTCAAGAAGCCGATGACCTTGCCGATCACAAACAGCCCGATGAGGACACCGATGATGCCCAAAACCACTTTGATTCCATTTCCCGTTTTCACTTTGGATCCTCCGCTTAGTGCAGGGGACGCCCAGCCCGCCCCGGGGGTTGCACCCCTGGGACTTGTAGAATGAGGCCAGTCATGCCCGTGCGCTTGATTCAGGCTCCGTCCCGCTACCAAGACCCCGATGCGCCCCTGGCGATCAACGCGGAGGCCGTGGCCCGGTGGTTGGTCGCGTTCGTACGGGAGGAATACGTGGTGCGGCGGGGCATTCACCGGGCGGTGCTTGGCCTCAGCGGAGGCGTGGACTCAGCGGTGTCGGCCTACCTCGCGGCAAAAGCGCTGGGGCCAGAGAACGTCTTCGCCATCCGGATGCCGTATTCACTCAGTTCGCCGGAATCCTTGGCCCACGCCCAGCTAGTGGCGGATGACCTTGGCATATCTTGCGAGACCATTGAGATCACAGCGATGGTGGATGGATATCTGACCACCCAGCCGGATGCCGATGCCACCCGCATTGGCAACGTTTGTGCCCGTTGCCGCGCCAACATACTTTTTGACCAGAGCGCCAAACGCGGCGCCCTGCCCATCGGCACGGGCAACAAGACGGAGCGACTCTTTGGCTACTACACCTGGCACGCCGACGATTCCCCGCCCATCAACCCGCTGGGCGACCTCTACAAAACGCAGGTGTGGCAACTGGCCGAGGCCCTTGGCGTGCCGAAGGAGATCATCCACAAACCCCCCACCGCCGACCTGGTGAAGGGTCAGACTGACGAAGGCGATATCGGCATCAGCTACCGTGATGCGGACCGCATTCTGATTCACCTGATTCGCGGCGTGAAGCCGACCACCTTGATTCGGCAGGGCTACCCCGAGGCTCAAGTGCGGCTCGTCGAGGCGCGCGTGGCCCGCACCCATTGGAAGCGGCACTTGCCCACGGTGGCGATGATGAGCGACTCGGCGATTCGAGAGTACTATCTCCGCCCGGTGGACTATCGATGAGAGCCTATCGCTTCCTTGTCACGGGCCGGGTGCAGGGCGTGGGGTTCCGTGCTTACGTGCAGGCCGAAGCCCGGCGCATGGGCTACACCGGATGGGTGCGCAACCGGCGGGATGGCAGCGTGGAAGCCGTGGTGGCGGGGCTAGATCCTTCACGCGCGGACTTCTTTCGGCAACGGCTGCAGCACGGCCCCGGGATGCCGGAGCGGGTGCATTTTGAATCCGCCGAAGCCCCCGAAGGCGACGACTTTCGGATCGAAAGCACCTACTAAGCCGGTCACAAAGTCATCGTGACTTTGCTCAGGCCGACCGGACGATCCGGATCGAGCCCGCGGGCGCGAGCCGCGAGCAGGGCCAGCCATTGCCCGTAAATCACATCCCACATGGGGGCGCTGGTGCCCTTGTCGCTTTGCGGGGCTTGCAGGATGAGCGTGCCCGTCTCGGTCAGGTTCTCAGGCGTTTCGCCGTAAACAATGGCGGCGGTGCCGTGGGTGGCCAGCGCCTTGGGGCCGTGGGCGAAATCGGCGGTGCTGTAGGCCTTGCACGGTAGCAGCGCGCACTCCACCATCTTCAGCGCCGTCTCGTGGGCGGTGCAGAAGTTGTAGCCCCGGGCCAGCGAAAAGGAAAGCGAACTCCGGAGCAAAGCCCCCAGGTCGCGCTCGGCGGCGGCGCGGCAGCTTTCCACCCAGTCGGCGGTGGGCGTCTGCGGGGCATCCAGGTTGCCACCCGCGGCCCGGACGATCTCGTGCAGGGCAAGCAGGGAAGTGAGATAAGACTTGGTGGCGGCCACGGCATGCTCGGTGCCCGCCTCCAGCAGGATGGTGTGCTCGGCCTCTTGGGTCAGCCGCGACCCGGCGGTGTTGGTGACGGCGAGCGTGAGATGGCCTTGGCGGCGGAGTTGCCCCAGCACCTCGCTCACGTCCGGCCCGGCCCCGCTCTGGCTAATGCCGATGACCAGACTCTTGGGGTAGCGGAGGTTCGCCCCGTACTTGGTCACCACGCTCGGCGCGGCCAAAACCACCGGGATGCCCAGGTGGATTTCGAACAGATACCGGGCGTAGAGGGCGGCGTTGTCGCTGCTCCCACGTGCGACTAGCACCACGAGTTCAAAGGGGGCTCCGGCTACGTAGGGCTGAGCGGCGGCAAAGTACTGAGGGGCCAGCCGGGCAAGCAACTCGCTCTGTTCTCGAATTTCTTGCTCCATGTGCAGGCCGGTCATGCGTTCAAATGTACCGTCTGGCCTCGGCTAAACGGGTACCGTGAGACGGTTGGCGATCGTGAATCGTCGGTATCGTGAACACCATGTGGGCGGCCGTTTTTTTCAGTGCGTTGGTTCAGCAAGAACCGACGACCAAGGAGTATCGAGACAACGACCTGGGCTTGATCTTCCAATATCCGCAGGAGTGGCGGCTGACCAAGACGCGCCTGGGCGCCCAGTTTGAGTTTTTGACCTCGGAAGGGGCCACGGCGCGCGTGACGATCACGCGCACGCCGTTCCGCGAATCGAAGGACCAGTGGCAGAGCTATCAGCGCGATATCGAGGAAGCCGCTCGCCGCGAGGTGCTGGACCAGACCGAAGAAGAATTGCTCGGGGTTCCACTTCTCCTCACGCGCACCCGCTACACCGGCCCGGACGGCATTTTCCGCCAGCTTAAGGGATTGCTCTACAGCCGCACCCGCCAAAAGCTGAACTTCATTCTGGAAGCCCCCGAATCCGCTTTCCCTGGGGCCGAAACCTCTTGGCGCGGCACGTGGAACAGCTTCCGCACCATCACCGGTG
>CAZDWU010000094.1:0-2832 GCA_964509165.1 uncultured Chthonomonas sp.
CGCACCACGGGCCTGGACGCCGTGGGCTGCGAAAGCTGCCACGGGGGCGGCAAGGCGCACGTCACCGCCCCGTTCGAGAACCCTATGCCCAAGGTGGGCAAGGAGTCGTGCATGACCTGCCATGTGCCGGACCACTCACCCACGTTCGACTACGAGTCGTACTGGGAGAAGATCAAGCACTAATCCCCGCGTGCACAGGAGTGGGTGGGGATAACTTGGGGAAAGCGGGAAAACTCGTCGTCACTTTCTGATTTGCTACTTTTTCCGCAAGAACTCACTCACAACCCGTTGATTTAGGTTCAATCGGCACCCCGGAAGGCCTGTATCTTCTGGCAGATTTTCCCCGGGAATGCCGGGCAAAATCCTAATCGGTCTCCCGGCCACTATGTCTGTTTTCGAACTCTCTGAGTTACGTATCGGCACCCCCGTACGTGACGAACTGCGCGGTCTTACGCCCCTGCCGAGCAACTCGGCGGCCATCGCGGCGGCCGAAGCTTTTGTCACGGGTGAGTCGCGCTTCGTGTGCCTTCGCGGCCCCTCGGGATGGGGCAAGTCCGTCATCCTGGGCTCGGTTGCGGGCCTGATGAGCACCGAAGCCCGCCAGGTCGTTCACGAATCCGCCCCGCACTGGCAGTTCGACCGATTCTCGCGCGCTCCCGATGTTCTGATCCTCGATGACGTCACCCTACACAGCGGTCGGGCCCGCGCTCAACACCAACTCTCGCAGGCGCTGACCCAACGGGTACGCCGGGGCCTGCCCACCATGATCAGCCTCGCCTCGGGCTCCCCGTTGCCGCTGGCTGGACGCTGGCGCGACGTGACCGTGCCCCGGCCCGACCGCCGAGAACGCATCGTCCTTACCTCCCAGCTGGCCCAGATCGCCGGCCTGCGGCTACACCCCACCTTGGCCGCCATGATGGCCCGCTACGCCGCCCCCAGCGGCCTGTGCCTGCACGGGGCCATGCAACGGTTGCGGCTGATTGGCCGGGACTGGAGCCACCGCGACGCCGTGCTCCGCGCCTGCCCGCTCCTGGAGCCCCTGATGCCGCAGGGCATGGCGTGGGACATCCGGGACGCCTTTGCGGATGGGGTCGCCGATGTGCTCCAAGATGCCAAAGAGCAACAGATTGCCAGCTACACCAGCCATCTGATGCTGCGAGTGGCGGGTTTCCGCGAGGATGTGGTGGCCGCCTACATGCAGCGCTCACCCGGCGAAATCTATCTGCTGAGCGAGAGCATCCGCCGTCAGTCCCGCCGCGCCGGTGCAAGTACCAGATTGGCCCTGTGCAAAGACCGGGTTTTCCTGCGCATCCACCGCCATGTGTACGACCTGGAGTAGTTCTTGCACGTCTGAACCCTCACTAGGCTCCGGTCATGGCATCCAATCTTGAAAAGCTCACGCGCATCGAAGCGCCGCTCAACGCCCAGTTGACGGTGGCGGAATCGCGGGAACTTGTCGGTCACGAGGCGCCCCGCACCCTGGCCCTGGTGGATAACGGCCGCATCATCGGCACGTTGCACTCCCCGCTCTTGGTGCACGCCCCGGCGGATTCCAAGCTCCTCAGCCTGGCCGAGCCCATCCGCGTGGTGCTGGATGTCACCACCCCGCTCAGCGAGGCGGCCCGTCGCATGTCGGCCCTGCAAACGCAAGCCGCCATCGTCACCAAAGAGGGCAAGTACCTGGGCGTGCTGAGCCCCAACGACTTCTTGGGCGAAGTCGGGCGTACCTTCGACCCGCTGACCGGACTCGAGTTCAGCGACCGCCTGCGCGAATGGGGCCAAGCCTGCCTGGAAGACGGCCAGGAGATCACCGTCATTTTCATTGACCTCAACGATTTCGGGCTGTACAACAAGCGGTACGGCCATGTGGTGGGCGACCACGTGCTGCAAGCGCTGGCCCAGGTGCTGAAGGACCACACCCCGTCCGACGCGGTTCTGGTGCGGTTCGGGGGCGATGAGTTTGCCATTGGCATGCCCAGCGAGCGTGCCCGCGCTGAAGCCCTGGCCGAAACCCTCCGGGGCTTGCAGGTGACCGTGGAGGGCGTGCCCGAGCCCGTGGGCTACAGCGTCGGTTTGGCCGGGGGTCGCCGCGTCGGCCGTGCCGCCGAGCACGGGGCCGCCAACGTGGACGACCTGATCAATGCCGCCAGCCGCGATGCCCTGGCCCGCAAGCGCGAAAGCAAAGCCAAGCGCCCCCGCACCCTGCACGAGGCGCTGGCGGCGGTGATGCAGCGCGAAGACCTGGGCGAAGGCATCATCCGGGACGCCGTGATCCTGGACAGGGGACCGGAAGGACAGCAGATCGAAGTCATCGTAAGCCGCCCCAACCACCCCGAACCGCGCATCGTCCGCCGCCCGGTGAAAGGCGACCTAATGGCGGCGCTGGAAACCGCCCTCCGCGACGCCATCCGCTAACAAGAAAGCCCCCACTCCCGCTTGGGAATGGGGGCTTTTTTGTGCCTATACCGAAGGGGCTTAGGCTTCGCCGGCCACCATGCGCCGCAGCACGTATTGCAGCACCCCGCCGTGGCGGTAGTACTCCATTTCCGTGAGCGTATCGAGGCGCACGACAACGTCGAAGGTCTTCACATTGCCGTCCTCGGTGGTCGCGCGCATGGGCAGCACCTTGCCGTCCTTGAACTGGTGCACCAGCGCCTCGCTCATACCCACCAGGCTGAACTCTTCCTGACCCGTGAGGCCAAGGCTGGCGGCGTTTTCGCCTTCCATGAACTGGAGCGGCATCACGCCCATGCCAATGAGGTTGCTGCGGTGGATGCGCTCGAACGATTCGGCCAGCACCGCCTTCACGCCCAAGAGCAACGTGCCCTTGGC
>CAZDWU010000094.1:2932-7374 GCA_964509165.1 uncultured Chthonomonas sp.
TAGCGACCCGCCGGGGAATCCGCCTTGATCGAGCCCGCCGGGCTGATGTGGTCGGTGGTGATGCTGTCGGCCAGCAGGGCCAGCACCTTCATACCGTTCAGGTCTTGCACCCGGGACGGAGCGTAGGCTTCCATGCCATCGAAGTAAGGGCCCCGGCGCACGTAGGTGCTGTCCGGTTGCCACTCGTAGCGTTCGCCGGTCGGCACGGCCAGGTTCTTCCAAGCATCGTCGCCATCAAACACGTTGGCGTAGCTCTTGCTGTACATTTCGCGGGTGATGTAGGTTTCCACCGTCTCCGCGATCTCCTGCTGCGTCGGCCAGATATCCCGGAGGAACACCGGCTGCTCGTTGGCATCCAAGCCAATCGGATCCTTGGTCAGGTCGATGTCAATCGTGCCGGCGAGGGCGTAGGCCACCACCAGCGGCGGCGACATCAAGTAGTTCGCCTTCACGTCCTGGTTCACGCGGCCTTCAAAGTTGCGGTTGCCGCTCAGCACGCTCACCACGGCCAGGTCGCGCTCCTTCACTTGGGCGCTAATGGCTTCCGGCAGCGGACCGCTATTGCCGATACAGGTCGTACAACCGTAGCCCACCACGTTGAAGCCGACGGACTCCAGGTCCGTGAGCAAGCCGGAGTGCGCCAGGTATTCGGTGACCACACGGCTACCCGGGGCAAGGCTCGTCTTCACCCACGCCTTGGGCTTCAGGCCCTTGGCCACCGCCTTGCGCGCCACGATGCCTGCCGCCATCATCACGCTCGGGTTACTAGTATTGGTGCAGCTGGTAATGGCCGCGATGACCACGTCGCCATCGTTCAGCACGGCCGGGGTCTTCTCACGGTGCGGGAAGACGTTGCGGAAGCTGCCCTGCGCTTGGCTGAGCAGGCTGCGGTCTTGCGGTCGCTTCGGACCCGCCACGCTCGGTTGCACGTCACCGAGATCTAGCGACAAGGTGCTGCTGTACTCGGCTTCCGGCATATCGGCCGTGTGGAACAGGTTCTGAGCCTGGTAGTACGCCTCCACTCGGGCAATGTGGGTTTCATCGCGGCCGCTGGTGCGCAGGTAGCGAATCGTCTCGGCGTCCACCGGGAACAAGCCACAGGTGGCACCGTATTCGGGGGCCATGTTGGCAATGGTGGCGCGGTCGGCCAGCGGCAAGCGGCTGACGCCCGGGCCGTAGAACTCGACAAACTTGCCCACCACGCCGTGCTTGCGCAGCATTTCGGTCACGGTCAGCACCAGGTCGGTGGCCGTGGCACCTTCGCGCAGGCTGCCGGTCAGGCGGAAGCCCACCACTTGCGGGATGAGCATGGACACCGGCTGGCCGAGCATGGCGGCTTCGGCTTCGATGCCCCCGACGCCCCAACCCAGCACGCCCAGACCGTTGATCATCGTCGTGTGGCTGTCCGTGCCCACCAGCGTATCAAGGAAAGCCGTGTCGCCATCCGTGAAGACCACGCGGGCCAGGTACTCCAGGTTCACCTGGTGGCAAATGCCGGTGTTGGGCGGCACCACCTTAAAGTTATCAAACGCCCCTTGCCCCCACTTGAGGAACTGGTAGCGCTCGGTGTTGCGCTCGTATTCCAAGTCCAGGTTGATCTGCAGCGCGGCGTTGGTGCCGTATTGGTCCACCTGCACGCTGTGGTCAATGACGAGCTCCACCGGCTGCAGCGGATTGATGCGCTGCGGGTCGCCGCCGAGTTCGGCCATGGCGTCGCGCATGGCGGCGAGGTCGACCACGCAGGGCACCCCGGTGAAGTCTTGCAGAAGTACGCGGGCGGGGGTGAAAGCGATTTCGTGGTTCGGTTCCGCCTTCGGGTCCCAGTTCAACAGGGCTTCGATATCGGCGGCGCGGGTGTTCACGCCGTCTTCTAAGCGCAGGAGATTTTCCAGGAGAATCTTGTGCGAATATGGAAGCCGATCGAGGTTGCGCCCTTGCTCGGCAAGGCGGGGAAGGGAGTAAATCGTGTAGTCCTTACCGGCAAGGCTGGTGGTGACGCGAGTCTGAAAGCTGTCACTCATGAGGTCACCTAGATGTTACCTAGCGACTTCGATCATCCCCGGACGAGCGGGAATCATCGCTATAATGGGGGTGTGTCCACCGGCAAGCGCATTTACAGCGAGCAAGAGGCAACGGAGATTTTGCAGCGCGCAGCCAAGCTCCAGGAAGAAGATCGGGATTCAAACTCCTCTTACACCCCTGGAGTCACAGAAGACGAACTCGAACGCATTGCGAAGGAAGCTGGGATTGACTCGGCATTCTTACGCCGCGCCCTCGAAAAGGCAACCGCTCCTGAGGCTGGCCTCTCAAAGCTTCAGATTGAGCAGGTGATCGAACGGGTCGTTGAAGGAGAGATTGACCCCGAGAACTTTGACATCGTCATCGAAGATGTAAAAACGCAGCGCCCCCACCGACGTCGACGGAGTGAAACCGGAATCCAACAGATTGGGCGCAGGGTGTTTGGGAACGTCATGTGCGGGCCCGCCATTGGCAAGATGAACATCACCTCCCGCAACGGCCGCACCCGGATTGAAGTGCGCACCGGTGCATTCTTCCCGCTTTTCCTCTCGTTCTATCCCACCGTGATTGGCTCGCTGATAGCCGTGGCCATCACGGCGGAGCGGGGTGTTCCCGCGATTGGGGCCGCCATTGCGGCGGCGCTCATCGGGGGCGCCATCCCGCTGTCAAAGTTTCTCCTTCGGCGTGGACACAAGGCGGGTGAGGAACTGGCCGACAATCTCAGCTTAAAGGCACAAGAGGCGATCGATATGCAGAACTCCGAACTGCAAAAGCGACTGGCGCAGTCCACCCCGGCTCCGGTGAGCGAAGACGCTCCCGCCGAAGTGCGCCCGCACACTCCCGGCTAGGCGTTACTCCACGTCTACCGCGCCCACATCGGCTCCCTTGGCTTCCAAGATGTCCTTGGGCAGCAGCAGGATGGTGAGCAAGCACGGGAAGGTGAAGCACAGCACGATCCAGAACACCGGACCGTAGTCCATGTTGTCGATCAGCGCCCCGCTCAGGATGCCCGCCAGGGCAATGAACGTTGCCCCCAGGCCGGTGCCGATGGCGTAGTGCGCCGTTCGATAGTTGGGGTTCTGCTGGGCGATGTACATCAGAGCTACCAAGTATCCGGCGAAGCCGAAACCATAACCAAACTGGTCCACAAACATCACTACCGACATCGGTTCGGGGCCGGGGCGCGCCGAAGCCGCCCAGATGTAGAGCAGGTTCGGCAAGTTCATCGCGGCGGCCAGTGGCCAGAAGCTCTTGCGGATGCCCACTCGGCTGACAAACATGCCCCCAACAATGCCCCCCACGACAATGCCAATCACCCCGTAAACCCCGTTGACTTGGCCGACCACGTCCACCGCGAAGCCCAAGCCATTGGTGATATCTTCCGGCCCGGTCTTGGTGTCTTGCAAAAAGAGCGGCACGATGCGCCCGAGCATGGCCTCGCCGAAGCGATAGAACAGGAGGAACGCGAGAATGCGGGCGATGGCCGCTTGCCCGAAGAATGTGGTGAGCGCGGTTTTGATCTCCGTGTTGTGCAGGCTGCGCTTGGCGATGCTGCCGAGCACGGTGGCCCCCACGACCGCAATGGTGAGGTTGATGAGCTCCGCCTGGATGCCCGGCACCTTCTCGGCGAACTTGACGAAGATGAAGTAGAGGTCGGTCTCGACGGTCTTCCACTTTTCGGCTTGGATGCCCATGGAGCTCAGCCCCGCCCCCACCAGGCGGGCAATGGCGCCGGCGCCGTAGTAGAGGAAGCCGCCGGTGGCCACCAGCGAGCCGAGGCGGACAAAGTTCTGCCCCGCTTCGCCTTCGGGCAGCTTGCGCACCACGTCGGCCTCGGGGGTCGGCATCAGGATCGGGTTGAGAAGCCGCCCCAGCAAGTAGACGCCAGCCATGAGGAAAAGGCCGATGCTCCACGCCTGATTGGCGGGCATGGGCGTGCCGGTGATATCCCCGTTGATGAGCTTGCCCGAGATCATCACGATCAGGGCCGTGGCGAACAGCCGCCCCAGCCGGAAGAAGGTGGACTGGAAGCCGACGAACTTGCTCTGCTCTTCGCGGCGGGTGGAAAGGAGATAGAACCCGTCCGTGGCGATGTCGCACGTCGCGCTGAAAATGGCGATAGTGGCGAATATCGCCAATGTAATCCCGAAGAAGTTCTCCGATTGCAGCGCAAACGCCGCGCCGAGCATCCCCAGCACGATCAGCGCTTGCATGATCAGCAGCCAACGGCGTTTGGTGCTGCTGAGCTCCACCAACGGACCCCACAGGAACTTGATGCTCCAGGGCAGGGCAATCAAGCTCGTCCAGCGCGCAATGTCGCCATCCGCAAGCCCAAGGCTCTTGTAGATGGTGAGGCTGAGCTCTTGCACCAAAGCGACCGGCAGGGCCTGCATGAAATACAGCACCGGCACAAAGCGCAGCGG
>CAZDWU010000095.1:0-7320 GCA_964509165.1 uncultured Chthonomonas sp.
TCACCGCGCCGAGCGTGGACTACCAGGTCTACATGAACGACGGCTCGATGATCCATATCTCGAACCCGAGCGAACTCCCGAGCCCTAACCACATCCAGCGCATCGAGGAGCCGATGGTGGACGCGACCGTGATGGTGCCCAACGACTATGTGGGTGCGGTGATGAACCTGTGCCAAGACCGGCGCGGCGTCTATAAAAAGACCGAATATCCCTCGCAAACTCGCTGTCTTATCTATTACAGCCTGCCATTGGGTGAAATTCTTCTCGACTTTTTTGACAAATTAAAGTCCAGCACGCGCGGCTATGCCTCGCTGGATTATGAGTTTAGCGGCTACCAAGATAGTGATCTGGTGAAGGTGGATATCCTCCTTAACGGTGACCAAGTGGACGCGCTCAGTTTCATCGTCAACAAGCAGTTTGCGTACACGCGCGGCAAGGCCATCGTGGAGCAGCTGCGCAAGGTAGTCCCGCGCCAGCAGTACGAGGTCAAAATCCAGGCCGCGATCGGCTCCAAGATCATTTCGGCGGACGTCATCAAGCCGTTCCGCAAGAACGTGATTGCCAAGTGCTACGGCGGCGACGTCTCGCGCAAGCGAAAGCTGCTGGAAAAGCAGAAGAAAGGGAAGAAGCGCATGAAGAACATCGGCAGCATCGAGGTGCCGCAAGAAGCCTTCCTCTCCGTGCTGCGCGTGGCGGAGTAGAGCTCGCTCCTCGCGTTCGGCCCCCGCATAAGTACCAGTTCGTGCGTCTGGATGTCATTTGTTGGCCGGGCGCGTGGTACCCTCTATGAATCTAGAGGTCATCTCTACTTATGAAGAGGACATTGCTTTTATTCGCGGCGTTGGGAGTTGTTGGCTCCGCTCACGCCGTCGTCATTGACGATTTCACTACGGCAACGTTCACCTCCAGTTTTGGCGGGAACGCTTACTTCACGGTGAACCCTACGGTGCCGAACGCAGTCGGCCCTCTTCGCTACTTCAGCACGTTCTTCAATGCGAACCCCGTGCCGGCTCAGGTCTTCGTAGACGTGCCGGGCAATGGAAAGGCGTTTATTGAAACGGGTCCGGGGGTGGACGCCGAAGTGACCTTGGCTTGGGCCGGTGGCCTGACCTCGGGCACGGGCTCCTTCGGGGGTGGCTCGCTCAACGCGAACCAGTTCACAGCGATCCCGACGAACTTCAGCGGCCTCAATGCCTTCCAGGTCGGCTACGAGAACGCGGACCAGAATTTTGACCTCGCGATGGGCTTCATTGACACCGCGAACAACGTGTTCGAATGGTCTACCCCGGTAACGGTCACCGCGGGCACGGGTTCGGTCGTCATCCCGTTCTCGAGCATCAACCTCACCAATATCAACCTGGCAAGCGTGGACGGCGTGGTCTTCCGCGCGTTCATGGATAACAGCCAAGACGTTACGATTACTCGCCTGAATGCGGTGCCGGAGCCGGCCAGCATGGTGGCGCTCGGCGCAGGCTTGTTGGCGCTTTTGCGCAGGAGTCGGCGCGCCTAAGCCGCCGGAGAGGACAACATGAAGAAAATTTTCATTCCCCTGACTCTGGTGGCCATGGCGGCGGTTTCGCAGGCCGTGGTGATTGACACCTTCGGTGACAGCCAGTTCGCTACGTTCTCAGCCGATGGTTATCTGGTGAACACGGCTCCGGTCGGCACGATTGCTGGCGCGGGCGCCCGCACCTACAGCGCGGACATCTCGGCCAACCCGAACAACCGCCAAATCCGGATGCAAAATCTTTCGGGCAACTTGATCATCCAGACGGGATCGGGCGTGGCTGGTAATGCCTTCATCATCCTGACCGGCGCACTCAACAGTGGCGCGCCGAACGGGGGGGCCGTCAGCTTCCCGCCGCTGGGCGATCACACGCCGATGAATCTGAATCTCAGCGCCTACAATGCGCTCGAGATCGACTACCTGGGCAACGACCAGGCCAGCACGGGCATCTCGGTGGTGGTGTACGACAACACCTTCACGAACAGCGACGTGAGCGCGGTCTTTAACCCGACCGTGGGCAATGGCACGCTGAGCATCCCGTTCAGCAGCATCTTCAGCACGGTGCCGGCGAATAGCGTGGGTCTCATCGGCCTTCGCGTGGACATCCCGAACGGCAACGACATCGCCTTCGGTGAAGTTCGCGCCGTGCCGGAACCGGCCACGATGATCGCCATGGGTGCGGGCTTGCTCGCGCTGGCGCGTCGTCGCCGCAAGTAAGGGCTCGTCCTCAAGAAAACAACCTCCTCGACCGTTGGGCTGAGGAGTTTTTTTCTTATCTCCCCTGGTGGGATTACTAGGTTTGTAGTCTTTCGGTTAAGCGAGTGAGCCCTGGGAGAAAGAGCAGATTTGAAGGGGTATATTAAGTCTGGGTAGTTATATGAAGAGGACCTTATTCGCACTACTGGCATTGATTGGATCCGCCTCGGCGTTTGCGGTCGTTTTGGACGACTTCAACGCTGGCACTTACTATCAGGACACCAACGCCACGACTTACGACACGGAGAATGTGGCTGCCGGCCTGATGCGCTACGGCAACCACAATTTCTTGAGCAACCCCAACTCTCGATATCTGACCACCGAAATTACGGGCGGACGGCTTTTCGTTGAGGCCGAAACCGGTGTGAATGCGGTCTTCACCTTTGGCCACTTGGGTGGTCTGCTCAATGGCGCTCCGGCCAGCGGGTCGGGAGTTCTTTCTACTCTGGATGCAGCGTCTTTCCCCACGGCCACGAATTGGACTGCTAACCCGGTCGTACAAGCCGTATTCAGCGCCAGTGATCAATCCACGGCCACCGTCCAGTTTTGGGCGTATGAGAAGTCCGGCTCCAACATTGGCACCTTCTTTAGTTCCACAGCGCTCGGCATCCCCCAGGGCGGCGGCACGGTCAGTTTTGACTTCAGTACCACTGGTCTGAATCTTGCCAACGTAGGGGCGTGGGGCTTCAGCCTCGGGCTCCCCACAGGGAACGACCTCGCCGTTGATCAAGTGAACGCGGTGCCGGAACCGGCGACGCTCATCGCTCTCGGAGCAGGTTTGGCCGCCTTCGCTCGTCGACGCAAGGCCAACTAACACAAGGAGACAAAGAACATGAACAAGAGTTGGATCCTCCTGAGCCTCGTCGCCATCGGTGCGACCGCCCAGGCAAACATCCTGATCGACGATTTCTCGACGGGGAACTACGTCTACAACACGACAGTGGATACCTACACGTCGCAAACCGGCATCACCGCCATTGCGCCGACCCGCTACGTGGCCCACGACTTTGTCGCCAACCCGGACGCTCGACCGATCCGCACCGAAGTGACCGGCGGCAAGCTGTTCATCTCCACGGGCACCAACGTCAATGCCAAGTTGAACTTCAACTACATGGGCAGCCTCAATAGTTCAGTGCCGGCCCAAGGCACCGGCCTGCTCGGTCTGAGTTCGTTCAACCCGGCCAGCCCGGCGATTGACATCAGCAGCCAGTCCGCGTTCAAGTTCGACTACGAGAACAACGACCAGAGCAACACGATGATCTACGTGTATGCCTGGAACTCGAACTTCACCGCCTTCAACGCCTCCGCGGGTTACTCGGTGGCCGCGGGCAACGGCAGCCTCACTATCCCCTACAGTGCGGTCTTCACCACGGTGAACCCGAACAGCATTGGGATGCTCGGCTTCGGCGTCCTCGCTCCGACGAGCAACGACATCACGCTGACGAACGTGGCCGCCGTGCCCGAACCGGCCAGCATGATCGCGCTGGGTGCGGGCCTGCTCGCTCTGGCTCGACGCCGCCGCAGCAAGTAAGCCAAGCCTCTTCAATTGCCCAAAAAAATGAACCCGGATCTCCCAACGGAGACCCGGGTTTTCTCTTGCGCCAAACAAGCCCGCTCAGCGGCGGGTGAACAGCATGCGGCTCGCGCGGCCCCCGGCATCCACCCGGATGGCCGGCCAGGTCGTACCTTCACCTTCGGGGGTGATGGTCAAGAAACCGCCCACGCTCAGCTGCTTGGCGTTGCTCAGGGTGCCCGCCCCCCAGTCGTGGCCGTTGATCTTCACCTGCAGGGCGCCATCCTTCTCGGTGACCATGATCGCGTATTCCAGCTCTTCGCTCCAGAATTCGCCAACCCAGGCGGCGCGGTGTTCGGCGGAAGCGACAAAGGCTTCGCCTCGGGGGCCGCGCAGCTTGGCGCCGCCCTGGTCCAGCACCACCGCCGGTGATTTCCCTTCGGCAATCGCATCGAAGGTGAACTTGGCCTGCGCCGCCGCATAGCTAAACTCGCGATCGCCGGTGCGGGTCAACTCGATCTTGGACTGACCCTGGGGCAGGGCAAAGAGCTTCCCGTCCTCCACCGAGAACTCAATCGGCAACTCGATCGGTTTCAGCACATATCGACCGGCGTAAGCCGCCAAGACTTCCGGCGTCAACGGACTCCAATCTTGCCCCGCTGGGGCGGCCGGGGCCGCCGGTTCGGGCATGTCCAGCAGAATCCGCGCGATCTTGTCGTTCATCTGCTTACTCAGCTGGGTGCCATCATTCCCGGCCGTGAACACCGACCATCCCGTCTCCGGGAACACCGAAAACATCGCGTGGAATCCGCTCCAGTCCCCGCCGTGCTGGATGCGCGTGGCCGTGCCCAACTTATCGAGGAACAGGCCGCCCGCGTACCGCATGCCCGGCCCGAAGGGGCGCGGCGAGGGCTTCAGCATCGCCTCGTGCCAAGGGCGCTCCGCCTCGGTGGGGGTGGCCAAAAAGCGCGACCACTTCGCCATGTCGCCGGTGGTGGTCAGCATGCCGCCGTCCCCCACAATGCTCGCCCGCAGGCGCATGGCCAAGAATCCTTGCCCGTTGCGCACATAGCTGTTGGCGCGCTGCTTCACCAGCAGGTCGGTGCGAGCATCATAGAGCGAATCCTTCATCCCCAGCGGCTCCCAAACCAGGCGGCGGGTGGCGGTGGTCAGGTCGGTCTTTTCCGTGCGCTTCACCACCTCGGCCAGCAGGGCGTAGCCCGTGTTGCAATACATCGCGGCCGCGCCGATGGGGAAGTTCGTCTCCCGCTGCTTCTTCATTGTTTCAATGAGCTCGGCGGGATTCGGTGTCTTTTCAATTGAGCCGCCGTTGCTCATCACGCTCATATTCAGGTAGTCGCGCAGGCCGCTGGTGTGGTGGATGAGGTGATGCAGCTTGATCGCCTCCATCCACTCGGGCAGCTCAGGGATGTGCTTGCGGATGGAATCTTCTAGAGAGAGCTTGCCCTCCAGTTCCAGCCGCACAATGCTGGCCGCCACAAACTGCTTGGTTATGCTGCCAACGTCAATGCGGCTTTCGGGAGTCAGGCGCGTGCCCTGCTCCAGGTCGGCCAGGCCGAGGCCCTCTTGCATCACGATCACGCCGTTGTGATAGATCGCCACCACGCCGCCGGGGCCGTCTTCGGTGCGCCAGGGCTTCAGCACTTCGGCAATCGCGGCTTGCTTCTCCGCGCTCAGGGTGGGCGGCTGCAGCAGGCACAGGGCCAGCATCATCGTGGTCATTGCATTGTGTAATACCGCAGATTTTCAGCCCAGGTTGCCCGGGGCGGCGAGAATCTACTCCCCGGACCAGGCAAAACGCGGCCTTACTCGCCTCCTGTTTGGCTTGCGTTCCAACAATAATGTTGCAAAATCGAGCCATCCCGCGCATCGATTCGGGCCATACACTGCGTCGACTCCTCATTCACAAATCCGGCCACGTAGTAGCCCGGAACCAGGCGGTCCTCGGGCAAGACCTTCGTGGAGTTTCCGGATCGAATGTACTGTGCCTTGGCCTGAACTTGCCGAGGATCGAAGTTAGCACCCGAACCGCGCCAAACTTCCTGTGCGATCTCCACGGCCCGTTGTTCCGAAATGACCTCCTCCCAAGGGGCCGCGGGCGGAATAGCGTTTGAGTTGTACTTGAGGACAAGCCCCGTCGCAGCATCCATGACAATGTTGCCCTTGCGAAGGCCCGCGGAGACATACCGTTTGTCACTCTTGGATTCCTCAAACCTTGCTACGAAGATCTTCCGCTCGAAGCCCATTACAACCTGCCGAGAAGCTTCGCCCTCGAGAGTTTGGGATTGGGTGAATTCATACGCCTCCATTTCAACGCCCGCCTCTTTCAGGAAGAGGCTCATGGCGACCTTGGCTTGAGCCTCCGACTTCAATTCATAGGCACTGCCTGGCTTAATCGGATGCGAAGCAAAAAAGGTAGTCGGTCGACTCAGTTGGATGAGTTGCCCCGTGTGCTGGTCTAGCCAAAGCCGGACCGAGGGTGTTTCGAGTATGACGCCCCCGTTCTTTGTCGTCAGCAGGTTCGCTTGAGATGGGTCCTCATTGCTGGCCTGCAGCACTTGCCGTATCCGCGCTTGCGTGTCCTCCCGGCCCGTAGCCAAAGAGGCGAATTGGTCGCGGTAAATCCAGCCTCCGGCCCCGAGCGCCATCACCCCCACCGCCACCACCGTGAACAAGGAGGGACGCAGTTTCATCAACTCAACTCCAAAGGGTTCATAAAGCTCGGCTCGCCAAGCGTAACCTTCTGACTCCCCAACCTACCAATAATTTACGGGGGTTGTCAAGCCGCGTCTCCTTGCACGTGTGGTAAAGAGAAACCAGCCTTACTCCCCGCGCATGCGGTTGGGGATTTGGCAGGAGTTCTGCATCACCTTTCCGCTTCGCCCATCAATGATCGCAAAGCAGTGCCACGAATCTGGACCAACAGAAGCCCCGAAAACGTACCCCGGGATCAAACGATCTTCGGGCTTGATTATCAGAGGGTTTCCGGTGCGCACATACTTCGCTCTAATGTTCACTTGAGAGTCTTCAATGTTCGCCCCCGATTCGCGCCAAGCATCCAAGGCCATCTCCTTTGCCCTAGCTTCACTTATGTTAAGTTGCCAGGGATCTGCCGCGGGCATGATTACCGAGTTGAACGAGAGTAACTTTCCGGTTTGCCCGTCAACCACCATGAATCCGCTCCGACTTGTAGTGGCCTCAAAGCGGGGATCACTCTTTCGTTCAACGAAACGGGCGGTGTAGACTTTCCGCGCCTGGCCGTAAGCAGCTTGAGTCGCGTCTTCGCCCTCAAGAGTCTTCAAGCCCTCGAACTCGTAGGACTCCATTTCTACCCCTGCATCGCGGATGAAAGCGGCCATGACCGCCTTCGCTTGAGCCTCAGAGCGGACAATGTGTGGGCCTTCGGGCTTGTAAGGATTCTCGCTATAGAAGGTCCTTGATCGACCAATCGAAACCAGTTGTCCAGAGTACTCGTCAACGTGAGCCTCAACGACCTCATTGCCAATCTGGAGAGCACCGTTGA
>CAZDWU010000096.1:0-7144 GCA_964509165.1 uncultured Chthonomonas sp.
CGAGATGTTGGTCTTTTGTAGCTACTACGAATTGCTCGTCATTCACAAGTCGGGGGTGCTTCGCTACAGCCAAGATTTAGCCCATGACTGTCTAGAGGTCTTGGCTCTGAATGGGGACACTCTCCATCTCAATGGCAGGCAAATGGACATGCAGGATGATGAACAGTGGACGATCCCCGTAACAGAAATTCCGGTCGTACATGTCGAGTTCAAATGAGGTGCGAAACAGGGTGAGCGAAGCATGCTGAAGGACATGGTGAACGGCAAACTCCTGGCCGGATTCATGTTCCTCTACGCCATCTACTGGACTCTCGAGGGTGCAGTTAACCTTCAGAAGGGCATAGATGTGGTTTGAACTGACCCCCGCCGACTACCCTCACGAGGGACTCTCCACGCCCGGCTGGACGCACGTCGAGCCGGAGGGGTTTCGTGGCAACAGGGCCTTTATTCTACAGTCTATTACTGCCGGCACAAGACGTGGCTACTTTCTAGGGGCAGGCGAAACTTCTTTGGATGTTGAGGGGATCGAGTTTGGGCCCTTCCTCGTGAAGTGCATCAATGGATTCGTCTACTTGGTCACGGAGGCGGGCATCGCTCCCGGAATGGGGCGGGACCCCGGATACATGCAACTTGTCGAGGAACCTGAGATGCTGGTGTTTTGTAGCTACTATGAGTTGCTCGTGATACACAAGTCGGGGACGGTCCGCTACTTCCGGCACGAAGACTATTACTATGCGGACGTCTTGGAACTGATTGGGGAAACACTCCACCTCTCCGGATGGACTGGACAAGATGAGGAGCCGTTCACGATGCGCATTACGGATCTCCCCGTCGTCCATGACTTGAAGTTCAAATAAAATTGTGCCCCTTCGCGTAAACGAAGAGGCAAGTGGAAGAAAGAGCCCCCCGGGTTCCCGACGGGGGGACTCGGGCCGAGCTTAGAGCTCGAATTCGAGGACTTCGCGCTTGGTGATTCCGGTGAAGCCGAAGTTCACAAAGCGGTCCGTGCCCGCCCCGCCAATCGCAATGGCATCCAGCTGCGCCACCACGCTCGTGGAGGTGAAGCTATCGCTGCCCGCATCCAGGTTCACGCCCACGTTGCCGTAGATGTTGGCCTGGCTAATGGCGACCACGTCGTTCATCGCACCGGTCTCCACAATCATGTCTTGGCCCACTTCAAATCCGGTCAGCGTCACGCGGTCGGCACCCTCGTCGGTGTTCACCAGCGCGCTCAGGCCCACACGGGCGCTGGTTACGCTCACATTGTCGTTGCCCTTGTCGCCAAAGACTTCCAGGTTGCCGCCGGCCGTCAGGCCGCTCAGTTGGAACCGGTCAATCAGCTCCCCGCCAAAGGACGAGATGTTGTTGCCCGCGTTCACCGTGGTCGCGCGGATCAAGTTGCCGCCGGCCCCGCCGTCCAGCACCAGGTCGCCCGCCGCCCGGGAGGAGGAGACCACGATCGTGTCGTCGCCTACTTCACCCTTCAGGTTGAAGTTGGCCGCCGAAGCCGAACCCAGCACTTGCAGCGTGTCGTTGCCTTGGCCCGCTTCGATGATCACGTCGCCCAGGTTGCCCACATTGCGGAAGGTCACCACATCCGCGCCGCCATCCATCAGGGCGGTGACATTGACCAGCGGCCCGGTCACAAAGTTGACGCTGGCGAGGCCATTGACGCGCGTGCCGTTGAGCCCAACCACGCGGACGCCGGTGGCCGTGCGCTCGACGCGAATCTGGTTGCCCAGCGCGTCGCCCTGGATGTTGAGGTCACTGCTCGAGATCTGAGCGGTAACGTTGTTGGCCGAAGCGACACCGGCCATCAGACCAAGCGCGAGGAAGAGAGTCGTTTTCATTTTCTTTGGTTCTCCGAGCCGGTGAGTCCGGCCACATCAAACCAAGGGGGACATGGAATATCATCTCTAACAAATATTTTGTGGGAGACCCATTTTCCCGCTGAATTTGCTTTGTGCCGCCATGCCCATCTCCTTCTCCCCCGGTGACCGAGGCTCTGATGCCCACCTGGTCAAGCGGGCGCGGGCCAAGGACTCTCAAGCCTGGGCGGACCTGGTGGACCGGTACTCCGGCTACGTCTATTCACTGCTGAATTCGGTGCGGGTGCCGGAATCCGAAAGTGCCGATGCGTTCCAGTACGTCTTTGTGGAGCTGTTCAAGGCCATCGAGACGATCCAGGTGATTGACGATCTTCGCCCGTGGATTCGGCAAACCACCCTGCGCCAGGGTATTCGGGTGCGCGAGAAGGCCGCCAAAGACGTGAGCCTGGATGCCATGACCATCGAACTGGCCGCCCCCGACGAAACGCGCGAGATGGAGCTGACCGAGATGCGCCAAACGGTGAGGGAATGCGTAGATACCCTCAAACCGCAATGCCAGGAACTTGTGCAGCGTCTCTTTTTGGCCGACCCGCCGGAACCCTACGCCGAAGTGGCCGAGGCCCTGGGCATCAAGGTGGCGTCCATCAGCATGACCCGGCAACGCTGCCTCGATGAGCTGATGAAGGTGCTGAAATCTCGAGGTCTGCCGTGACCGTTGCGGAGCTGCTGGCGAACCCGAATGTGCGGCTGAGCGACATCCCGCGCGCTCTCAAATCGAAGGAGACGGTGCAGACCGTGGTGGATGAGGGCATGGCCCAAGTCCGGCAAGATTTGGTGCGCGCCAAGCGCCTGGCGATGCTGGCCCAGCGCCTGGCGACTTCAATTCGTGATCCGCACGCCCAGGGTCTGGCCCGGAGGCTGCGCGGCCACACGGAGCTTTTGGCGGGTCGCCCGAAGCAGGCCATCCCGCACTATCAGGCCGCGCGCGAGGCCTTTCGCGTCGACCCGATGGAGCGAGCCGCCACCGCCGTGGCCATGCTGCAGGCGCTAGCCTATGTGGGGGCTTACGACGAGTCACTGCGCGTGGCAACCGAGGCCTTGGCCACCTTTGAGAATGCAGGCGATGAGTTCCGGGCGGCGCGCATCCGGGCCAACCTTGCCAACACTTTGCACCGCCAAGATCGCTTGGAAGAGGCGACGCGGGAGTACGCCGCCGCCATGGCAGTGCTGACGGCCCACCAGGCCACGGGGGACATCGCCATCGTCGCGCGGAACTTTGGCGTGTGCCTGATGGGGCAGGGCCTCTTTGCCGAGGCCGCCGAGATGTACGAGCGGGCCAGCCACGTCTTTGAGCAAGCGGGGGACACGTCGCTCGTTCTCGAGCTCGAACTCAATCGCGCCTACATGTGGGGGCGGCAGGGGCTCATCCGAAAAGCGCTGGTGGGCTACCGCTCGCTTCGCGAGAACCTCCCGGCCGACTTAGGATTTGAGCTCGGGCATAGCTTTCTCGATCAGGCCGATATCATGCTGGATGCCGGTCTGTGGTCGGATGCTCGCATCGCGGCCGCCCGTGCGCGAGAGATCTTCACCAAGCTCGATGTTTCTTTTGAGATAGGGAAGGCCACGCTCTTGGAGTGCTTTGCCACTGTCCGTGCCGGGAATCCGGGGGAAGCCGCCCGCTTGCTGACCGAAGCCAACCGCCGCTTGCGCCGAGAACCCAACAGCAACTGGCACGCGCTGGCTCACCAAGCCGCCGCCGAGATTGCCGTGGCCCAACGGAAGCCGAAGCAGGCCTTTGCCCAGCTCAAGCGGGCGGAAACGCTTTCGCCCACCGGGGAACGGCTCCCCGCCATCCGGGAGCAACTGGCCGACCTCGCCATAGACCTCGGGGAAGGCGACGAAATCCGGCGGTTGTCGCCGTCTCCGGCCCTGCAGGCCAAGCACCTCAGAATCGAAAGGAAGCCGAAGGAAGCCGAGCAGGCCGCTCATCAAGCTCTGCGGGAATACGATCAATCTCGAAGGGCTCTGGGCAATGCCCGGTTGCGCAAGGCCGCCGCCGTGGCGCAGGAAAGGGGCTTGCGCGAGTGCTTCCGGGCGCTGCGCATAGCGGAGGAACGGCTGCAAGTGGTCTCGCGGCTTAAGAATCAAGCGCTTGCCGAAGCGGTGCTTTCGCCTGAAGCTCTGAGCGACGAATCGCAACTTCGGCACATGCGGAGCCAACTCTACGCCGGTCGGTCGGAATCCGAACTCGACGAGGCGTTGAGGGAAGCGCAAAACACCGGCGCGGAATCCTCGGACCTTACGGATGTCCCGGTGGCGATCCCGCCGGGCGTTCGATTCCTCGAGCTATTCGCCGATGGCGGCACCCTCTACGCCTTCGTCATCGAGCCGGACAATGTGAAAGAGGTGAGCCTGGGTGACGTCAGGGAATTTGAAGACATCGCCCGCCGCCTCCGCCTCCACTTCTCCCCTGGCATCCGGCACCACCCGCAGCGAGCCCAGAACCATCTGGCCCAGCTTCGGGAATTTCTAGCCCCCCTCGTCGAAGGCACCGGCACCGTGGTGGTGGGGCGCGCAGCCCCGCTGTTTGGCATCCCGATTCATGCCGTCTTCCCGGAGGCCACGGTTCATTACGCCCCGAGTGCGGTTCTTTGGTCGGCTCTTGGCCAGCGCACACCTGTGGGCAGCCGAGCGGTGGTGGCCGGGGCGGCGGATGAACTCGCCCCGCACATAGATCGCGAATTGGAATGGGTTGCGAAGCGGCTCGGCACCGCCCGCACGGCCCCGGAAGACCTTGCCGAACAGGTCCCCAAGGCGAAGATCGTCCACATTGCGGCCCATGGGATTGTCCGGGAAGACCGACCGCTCTTTAGCGCCATGAAGCTCGGCGACCAAAATCTTAGCGTCTTCGACATTCTCCAGTGGCGAATGTCTGCGGAACTGGTGGTGCTCAGCGGATGCTCCACCGGGCTATCCCCGGTCGGGGATCTCAGAGAAGCAGAAGGATTCTTGGAAGTGCTCTTCGCCGCCGGCGCCCAATGCGTGCTGGCTTCGTTATGGGAAGTCTCCGACGAAGTCACTCGGTTCTGGATGGAGCAGTTTTACGACCAATTGGCTCAAGGCACGGAAGCCGCCTACCGCACGGCCAACGAAGCCACGCGGGCCAAGTATCCGCACCCGGCCGATTGGGCGGCCTTTGCCCTTTTTGGCCGACCCTAGAAAAATTAACGTTAGAGATGACAGACCGAACCACCCTTAGAGAAAGGAAGACACCATGAAGGCAAGTTGGGAGCAGATTGTGGACTACGCCCGGGGCATCGCCTCGGAGGCCGTCCGGCAGGTGGTCGAGGCCGACCCCGATGCGATGGAGAAGGCCCGCGCCCTTCACCTCGTCGGCGGGGCTGTGAACGAGACGGCACCCGAGTTCTTCATGAATCGGGCCAAGGCCCTCCTGCCCAACCTGCCTTCCGCTAGCACCACGTGGGTGGGGCGGCTGGTCCTGGCGCCTTCCGCCGGAGTACCAGGATTTCGCTCGGCCAACCCCGTGGCGAGCAACTTGCGCTACGAATTTGAAGAAGGATTTGTAGAACTGCGGATTGAGCCCACGGCAAACGCCGGGGTGCTGGCCGTCGTAGGATTTGCCGAAGGGCTGGACGAGGGTCCGCTCACCGTGTCGGATGGGGGCAAAACGACCGATTGCGATGCGATTGGAGAATTCTCGTTAGAGATCGCCTCGGACGTGACCCTCTTAGTTCTAGAATCCGCGACCACAAATCGCCGCTTCGAAATCAACTTGCCATGAAACGAACTCTCTTGCCCTTGATGGTCCTCAGTGTGGTGGCCATGGCCCCTGCCAGTTCGCGTTACATCCTGCGCTACACCGAAAGCGAGCCGCTGCCCACGTTTTTGGCGCGCTATCAGCTAAGATTAGAAGCTACTGTGGCCTCGCGGCCCATCCACGCCGTAGTGGACCCGCTCAACCGCCGCCCGGCGGATCTCATCCAGCGGATTTCGGACGATACGGACGATGACGTTTCGATTGAAGTGGACCAGATTGTTCGCTTGCCCATCCTGTCTCTGCGCACGCGCCAGAGCAACGGGCTCGAAAGCCTGGTGACCTCACTGCGGCAGACCACACCGGTCAACTTCTTCGGGGTGGCGGCCCCTGTGGGCGCCACTACGCAAACCAACGTGGGCTTCATCGGGGCGAACACGTCCTGGTCGGCGCATGGGCTGGGCACGGGAACCGTGGCGGTCATTGATACCGGCGTGGACATCAACCACCCGTTCTTCCGAGGCTACCTGGCTCCGGGGATTGACTTCCTCACGCCGGGGGCGAGCGGCTCGGAGCTTACAGGCCTCTCCAACGACGTTTTGGCTCTCATCAACCCCACCACCACGCCCCTGCTGCGCACGGCCCCGGTTTGGCTCTCGAACGGGACGGCGCCGGTCTTCCCGCCTTCCACCGCCATCGACCCGCGTTTCCGGCAGATCCCGATTGGGCTTGGGCACGGCACGATGGTGGCGGGCGCGGTGCGCCTGGTGGCCCCGCGCGCCCGAATCCTCCCCATCCGCGCCTTCCAACAGAACGGCACCGGCCGACTCTTCCACATCATTAGTGGGATGCACATGGCCGAACAGCGGGGTGCCCGGGTGGTGAACATGAGCCTGAACACCTACACCTACTCGCCCGAACTGGAGCGATCGGCCGCCGAACTCTCGGACCGGGGCGTCATTCTCGTGGCCTCCACGGGTAATGACGGCTTGACCAATGTGCTGAGCTACCCGGCAGCGGTGAACAAGGTCACCGGCGTGGCTTCCGTCAGCCGCCAGAACGTGCGGAGCGTGTTCAGCAATGCGGGCGTGGATCTCACCACCGTGGCCGCCCCGGGCGAGGCGCTGATGCTGCCGTTCCCGGGGGCGCGCTGGGCCGGTGGATGGGGCACTTCGTTCTCGGCACCGTTGGTGTCGGGTTTGGCCTCCAAGATTTTGGTTCGCAAGCCGGATGCGACCTACAGTGACCTGCAGAGTGCGCTAGGCCGCAGCGCCCCCACGGGCAACGTGCACCTGGGGCTGGGCCGGTTGAACGTCTACGACTCGATGGCTGGCCTGTAACGGGCGGGCTTGGTGGCCAGGAAGGGCTGGGGTGCGCGTGGCGCGCCCTGGCCCTTCTCTTTTTGATTGCATCCTCCGTAAGTAGGCAACGTAAGATAGGGAAGTCTCGTGAGGGTTGCGGGGTTGTTTCGGCGGGGTTCTGCGGGATGGTAAATGGAAAGCTCTTCGGGTTCTTCATGATCCTTTTCGCGGGCGTGGGT
>CAZDWU010000097.1:0-7092 GCA_964509165.1 uncultured Chthonomonas sp.
GGCCAGCCCTGCGGAGACGGGCTTCTACGGGCTCGGATCCTGGCGGATAGCTACCGGCACGTAGCCAATTTCCATTCCCTTGGGTGGGCTGACGAGCTGTGCCTGATCCAGGGAGGCGAGGCGCCCGTATCTTGGCGGCGACATGTATTGCTTCTCCTTCGTCCATTCCTGGTGAATCTTCTCCACCAGACTTTGGAGCTTCTGCTTCTCTTCGAATGTAAGGCCGGCCCCTTGCATGGCGGGTTGATCAATGAACTTGTACCAGTAATAGGTCACCGTGCTGCCATCCACAAGGGTGGCTTTGAACGGGCCGGCCGCGGGGCCCGGAGTCTTCCAGACTCCTTCACCACCCTCGGATGGAACGTATGACCGCGAGGTGTCTGGCGCCGGAAACTGAGCAGCTTTGAGCTCGGCTGCGGCAGGAACAGCCGTTTCGGAGATGATCGCGGTTGATGTTCCGGTGTTTCGGAAATAGGCCGGAAAGAGACCCTTCTGAAGGCCGTTCTTCCAGGGCGCCAAGCGTTCCGTGTTCCATTCCAACCCAAAGGTGTAGGAATCGAGCGCGGCGGTCTTCACCCAATCTGAAAAATCGACCGGTCGCCTTTCTGACCCGAGCGATAGCGTCAGAGTTCGCGGAGTGACCTTAGAAACGAACGCCCCCTTCAGGTCGAACTGGCCAGTCGGCATCGAACCACCCTTCATCCACGCTTCAACGCTGTTCCACAAAGCATCCTTTGAGTACGCGGTCATGTTCTGCATGAGAACCGTTCGTCCATCCTTGTCCGCCGGGAACTGCAATTGCGGGATGCGATGGTAGGTGGAGCCCTCAATTTGTGAACTGATGAATCCGGGAACGGTGTTGACCTCAATCGCGCCACTCCCGGCGACACCCGCCAAAACATCCAATCCACGCCCCACTGCCGGGGGATGGTTCTGCGACATTTTCGACCAGATTGATGGGATGTAAAACGCGACAGGCCCGCGGAAATTCGTGGTGTTGAGGAACATCGTCCAGGTTTGGTTTCCGGTTGGAACGGGTTCGTTTCGAGGAGCGAACAGCGGCAACGCCATCCAGGCATAGCCAAACATCTCTCCGCAAGTGTTCTCCGCAAGAGTGATCCCGTCGGGCGGGACGAGCAAGCACGGACTGAGTTGGGCGATCCCCATGTATTCCTTTGGAAGCGGGTTGCCGTAAAAATCCCAGCCCGATGTCGCCACCTCGTGGTTGTAGCCATCAATCGAACCGTTCATTCGAAACTTGCAGGTGGGAGCAAAGTAGCGATTGCTCGCCCAAAATCCCAGGCCGCCTTCGATCGTCTGGAACACAGTCCAGAAGCTGGGACCGCGCTCAGGCATAGAGTCTCGAGCCACCGTCCCGACCGGCACCAAGGGTTCGGTCACCTTGCTATTGTCAGGCAGTAGCCAAGTTGAAGCCAACCCAATCTGAAAGCCCGCCAGAGGCTTTTCCAGAAGCGGCCACGCCGCGGAGTAGAGACTTACGCCATAGCCATACTCTGGCGAGGGCTTTTCAAATTGCGCGCTAATGTAGCCGTGCATCTCGTGCGGACTGAACTTGGGGGGAGTTTGAGAACTCATCAGAATCGCGAGTGCGGCCACCATCTTCCGACGGTACCTGAAGAGGTAAGTGACGTGGATTCATTGTCGCCTGTTTCGCCCGCAGTCCAGCAGAGTCTGTTTGCGAGTCGTGTCTAATCAGCCTAGATCGGCGACATCCAAAAACGAATACCCCCTACCTCGAAACGAATGCATCGAGGCAGGGGGTTGGTTCAATCCCTCAGTCCTTACGGGTTGTAAGGCAGCGAGGAGTGGTGGAGAACGATGCGAAGATTGCCTTGCTCGTCCTTCTTGAAGCCCCAAGTCTTGTCGACCTTGGTGACCTTGCCATCGGCATCGGTGAGGAAAACGTTCCCCATGGTCAGCGCCATGTCACCATTGATGAAGACAGCGGCGTTCTTGAACTCGTACTTCTCCCACGGCTTCAGAGCAAAGCCGGTGTCGTTCGGGAAATCCTTGTCGCCGCCCACAAAGTAGGCGAGGGCACCCGCGCGAGTGGTTCGGAAGACTTGGTCGCCCGTCGTAAGCGTCGGCTTGAAGAGCACGGGGCCGAAGTTGTAGCCGTAGGCACTATCCAGCACCGCTTCCGCCGTGGCCTTAGCCAGGTTAAAGCCGCCCGTCCGGAAGTCCTTGGAAATCTTGAGCAGGGCCGCTCCCCAGGCCTTCTGCATGGCTTCAACTTCTTCGGCCGTGATGTTCGTGTTCGTGACGGCCTTGCCAAAGGCTTCACCCGTTTGGGCATGGGCAGCAGTCGCCGTAAGGGCGGCAAGCAGGATCATCGATCCCTTCAAGTGCATCAACTTTGATTTCATCCTAAGTTTCCTTTTTTCGAGACTTCAACCCCGTGGCAAGCCGACGACACCTGCACCCTAGAACGCCAGGTCGATCGGCCACTCAGGTACATCTGGGATCCGCAAGGGCAAGCCCAGACACGCCCCGCATCGTGGTCGGTCGAGGCAATACTACGAGAGCCCCGGTCACGGTGTTTCGCCCAGTTCGCACTATCATGACTTTTTTCTCAAGATTTATCAGGGGGCACTTGGAAGCGCGCATATCGGGAGGGATGAGGGCGCCCAAAACGGGCAGTCCAACCGGGCGACGCAATCCCGGTGAACCAGGATCCAGGCTTGATGAAGCCGCATTTGAAGCCTTTCACGCCCTCAAGCTGCCGCGCTGCAATCCAATAGGGCGAGTTCAGTCCCTGACAATGTCAAGGGCCTTTGACCCCGGGGACTATCTCCCCCGCATCCCCTGCCGCGTGACTATCGGCACGTAGCCCGCCTCAAGCCCGGGCGGCGGGGAGACCACCAACGCCGGGTCAATGCTGGCCAGCTTGCCGACCGTGGGCGCGGGCAAGTAGTTCCGAGACCGATTCCAGTTCCGGTGCAGCAGCACCACCCGGCGCTGCAATTGCTCCCGCTCGGCGGGGGTGAGGTCCGCGTTCATAAGTGCGGGCTGGTCCGCAAAGCGATACCACGAATAAGTGATCTCGCTCCCATCGCCCAGCGTGCGCGTGAAGGGCCCGGCCACCGGCCCAGGCTTCTTCCAAGTCGAATCCGCCTCTGCGGGCGTGACGTAGGGTTCCGTGATGCGCTGCGGCTTGGGGAACTGCGCTTGCCTCAGGCCCGTCTCGCGCGGCACCTGAAAGACGTCAATCGCCTTCCACATCTGCTTACCGTTGTCCGTTTTCACCAAACGGTAAAACTCGGGCAGCGTCCACATCCCATCTTGGGGTGCCGACTGCCCCAAGACGGAGCGATTCCACTCAATCCCGTAGGTCAGCTCGTCCAGCGCCACGGGCTTGGCATAAGCCGCCCAGTCCACCTCGGCGGCCTGGTCGCGCGGCTGCCCGGGAATGTAAATCCGCCAGGTGGAGTAGCCCCCGCCCTTAAAGGTGTGCAACGCCAAGGAGGAAGCTCCGATGCCGCCATTCACCACCGGTCCACCCTGGAACCACTGCTCCACCGAGTTCCACAGGGCCGACTTGTCGTACACCGTCATGCGGTGGATGAGGGGGGCTTCTCCCTGCGCCGCCCCCGGGAAGTGCGTCGGGGCGATCCGCGCGTACATCGTGCCGTCGGCCGCCGCCGAGACCATCGCCGGCACGTGCTGAGTTTCCATTTGCACAGCCCGGTTCGGCTCCGAGGGCCGCGAATCGAGGAACAACCCCGCCAGGGCCGGGTTCTCCGCCGAGGCTTTGGACCAGAAGTAGGGGGTGAAGAACGCCACCGGCCCTTTGAAGTTCTGGGTGTTCAAAAAGAGGGTCCAGGCATGGTTCCCCGTCGGCACGGGCTTGCCGGCGGTTTGCGCCTTCGGTTCCGTCAGCGGCAGGGGCAGATAACCGTAACCGAACAGCTCGCCCCGCGTGCCTTGCTTCAGGTTCAGGCCATCGGGTGGCCAGATCACCCACGGACTCAGCTGCGCCACCCCGTAGAGCCCGGTCGGGTTCTTCCAATCGCGCCCCTTGCCCGCGCCGGGGCCGTTCGCCCACTCGGCAAAGTTGAGCGTCACCCCACCCATGATGAACTTGGGGGTTTCGGTGGCGAACCGCGTGTCGCGCCACCAGCCCAGCCCACCTTCGATGTCCGTGTAGTGGTCTTTGGGGCCCTCGCCCTCAAACTGCGGGAACATCCAAGTGCCAAACAGGCCGCTCTGGAACGCGTTGCCCGGGTAGCTTTGCTGCAGCGGCCAGGCCGCCACGTACATCGAGAAGCCCGCGTTGTACTTGCGATCGACCCGCTCGTGCGGCACGATGAGATAGCCCGCCATCTCCGTCGGCACCGGGGTATTCACCGTTTGGTGAGGAAGGGCGGCCAGCGCCAGGAGTTGCAAGATCATCGCCCGGCCTCGTCCATCAGTTTCACCATCGCTCGGCCCATGGCATCGCCAATCAGGAAGTAGGTTTCTCCGTTCTGGTTCCAGTGGTAGCCCTGGTCGCTGGGCGATTGCTCGGGAGTGCGCCAAAACTCGCGTGTACCCACAAAGGCCACATTGCCCTCGAATTCCGGCTGCTCGGCCACTGCCGCTTGGGCCTTCATCAGGGCCAGCGCACGCTCGTTGGTTTCTTCCCAGCCGCCCATGCCGGTTTCGGCGATGACAAAGGGCATTCCGATCGCCTTCAAATCCCGCCGGACATCGCCGATAAAATTCGCCATGTTCGTTTGGTATTCCGCCACGTAGTCCCCGTTGATCCGGTCATTCCAGCCCTGGTGCCAGCCGAATCCGCTGATGACAAATCGCCGGCCCTTCCACTGCGGAAAGTTGGCTTCGGCATCGGCCATCGCCTTCTTTGCGCCTTGGATCATCTCCGTGTAGAAAGGGCCGACCGTTCCCCCCGAACTCGGCGGGCGGAAATCCACCGCCAGGCTCTTGCCGCCCCACGCCAGCTTGATGAGGAGCACGGGTTCTTCCAGCGCATCCCCCACCACGTGGCCGAACCCGAACTCGGGGCCGATGGTGTCCTTACCCGCCCCGTAGCCGACGGTGAGGTTGCCCTTCCGGTCGAAGTAGTCGATGAAGACGTCATCGCGTACGCGCCACGCGCCGTCGGCACCCTTCAATCGCCGATAGAGCGGGGGCGCCCCGGGGGCCGAAACCACGTACTCCAGGCTGCCCTTGCCGCCGTTGCGCTCGGGGTTGGCGGCAATGAAGCCGTGCCCCACCATGTTGGATTGCCCGGCCAGGATGAACACACGCACCGGTGGCTCCTGGGCGGGGGCGGCGGAAACCAGCAGGGCAAGGGCCAGAGAGGTCATGGTGCTCCCAATATACCGAGGTGAGGCCCGAAACTTGAATTCGGTGGACGTCACCGGTTTGGCAGCTCAAAGTTGGCAGCACAGAGGATGGCGCAAACCCCAGAATTGAACACATCAAAATTCGCAACCATCGCTTAACATGGCCCCGGCACAATAGCCGGGTGACAGCTTCGCGACGTGATTTCTTGAAGGCAGCGGCCACGGTCGGCTCGTCGGCCTTCCTCCATGACGCCATAACCAGCACCATCTTGCGGGCGGCCCACATTGCCCCAGATCCCGGCACCACATTCCACGATGCCGAGCACGTTGTCATCCTGATGCAAGAAAACCGGTCGTTCGACCACGCCTACGGCTGTCTCCGAGGCGTGCGGGGCTACCGTGACCCCCGCCCCTTCGAACTCCCCAGCGGCCACAGCGTGTGGATGCAAGCCGACGATGACGGCAGCATCGTGCCGCCGTTCCGCCTGGAAATGGACAAGACCAAGATAACCTGGATGGGCGGCACGCCGCACTCGTGGCCGGACCAAGTGGACGCGCGCAACGCCGGCAAGTACGACAAGTGGCTGCAGGCCAAGCGGCGCGGCGACAACTTCCCGATGACGATGGGCTACTTCACCCGGGAAGATATTCCCTTCTATTACGCTCTCGCCGATTGCTTCACGATCTTCGATTACGCCTTCTGCTCGTCGCTCACTGGCACCACGCCCAACCGTCTATTCCTCTGGTCGGGCACGGTGCGCGAATCCGCCGACCACCCCGCCCGCGTCCTCAACTCGGACACAGACTACGAAGACGAAGCCAGCTGGACCACCTACCCCGAACGCCTGCAAAGCCACGGCATCTCGTGGAAGGTCTACCAAAACGAACTCTCGCTCGGCACCGGATTTGACGGCGAACACGACGCCTGGCTGGCCAACTTCACCGACAACCCCCTGGAGTGGATGAGCCAGTACCGCGTGCGATTCTCACCCAAGCGCCGCGAGTTTGTGAAGAAGGAAATCGAGCGGCTGGAAGCCATCATTGCCAAGGGCGAGGGGAACGAAGCCCAGCTCACAGCCCACGCCAAGATGGTGGAGAACTACAAGAAGGAGGCGAGCATCTACAGCGAGGAAGCCTGGCAAGCCCTGGATCCCCGCGAACGCGACCTGCACCAGCGCGGTTTTGCCGACAACGCCGGCGACCCGGACTACCGCACCATCGTGGAATACACCTACGATGACAACGGCACCGCCCGCACCACCATGGTGCCGAAGGGCGACGTGCTCCACCAATTCCGCAAGGACGTGGAAGCCGGCGAACTCCCGGCCGTGTCGTGGCTGGTGCCGCCCGAGCGGTTCTCCGACCACCCGGGTTCGGCTTGGTTCGGGGCGTGGTTCCTCAGTGAGGCCATCAACATCCTCACGCAAGACCCCGAGGTGTGGAAGAAGACGATCTTCATCCTGTGCTACGACGAGAACGACGGCTTCTTTGACCACATCCCGCCGTTCATTGCCCCGCACCCGGATCGCCCGGAAACGGGCAAGACCTCGAAGGCTATCAACACTGCCGATGAAATCGCCCTCTCCCGGGATCGCGAGCATTCCATCGGTCTGGGCTATCGTTGCCCCCTCGTCATCGCCTCGCCGTGGACGCGGGGCGGGGCAGTGAACTCCCAGATCACCGACCACACCTCCATCCTCATGTTCCTTGAGCAGTGGCTGGCCGGAAAGGGCAAGGATGTGCCGGAAACGAATATCAGTAAGTGGCGGCGCACCGTGTGCGG
>CAZDWU010000098.1:0-6966 GCA_964509165.1 uncultured Chthonomonas sp.
TTCTTGTGCTGGGTGCTGGAGCGGCTGGTGGCGGGCGAAGTGGTGAACCAGGTGCGCGTGCCTGATGCCGTGGCCGAATGGGCGCGCGTGGCCCTGCGCCGGATGCTGGAAGTCACGGCGGCACCAACCCGGGATTGAGTTACGAGCCGCGCAGGTCGTCCACCAACCCCACCGAACTAAACCGCAACAGCGACGGCTTCAAGTAGCCTTCGCCCAGGATTTGCTGCACCAGCGAGAGGTAAGGCGCGGCATCGGCAAAGCTCTCCACCCCGCCACCAATCACCAGCCCACGAGAGACGTTCGTTTCGTTGTGCCAGTCGGCGAGGGCGTGGAGCATGGGCTCCACCACTTCGGGAGAAACCACGTCCGATTCCTTGCCGGTGCAGGTCTTCACAAATTCGGCCCCGTTCACCAGCGCGCACATGGTAGCGCGGTAAATGGTCAGGCGATTGGCCAGTTCGCCCGCGCTGATGGTGACCTTGAACGTGCAGGTGTGGGCGGCCTCGCGCAGTTCGCTGATCCAGCCGCTCAGGGCCATCCAGTCTTTGCTGCGGGCCATGTAGCGGGGGATAACAACCTCAATTTCGTCCACCTCCATGGCGGCGCAGGTGGCGACTTCGATGGTGGCGGCCTCCAGGGTGGTGAGGCCGTGCGGAAAGCCCCCGGCCACGGTGCTCAGGCGTACGCCCCGGCCCCCTAGCGCCCCCTGCCCGGCCAGCACGAAGGCGGGATACACGCACAGCGCGGCAACGGGCGGCAGGCCTTCAGGTTGGTCGCACAGCGCCCGGCTGAGCATGGCGATTTTGAGTGGGGAATCGAAACCTTCTAGGCACTCGACCTCGAGCAGACCGTGGACTTGTGCCACCCGGTCTGGCGTTCGGTCGAGGGGCAACGGATAGTTGACGCCCGGCGGCGGCCCGAAGCTGAGGAGGTCTTTAAGCCTTGGGTCCATGATCCAGGGGCGCGCCCAAACAGGCTTCGAAAAGTCGAATCCCCCGGGTGGCCACAATGCTTCCCAGGCCGGCCATCAGCAGCAAAAGAATGACCCGCGTGACGGTGTTGCCCACTCCATCCACAATGCCCTGGAGCTGCACGGGCTGACCGTTCTTATCCGCGCCGACCACGGCGGCCGCGGGTGTGGTGAAGACCTGATAAGCCTGCCAAAAGGTGAGCACGACCAGCCCCACGCCGATGACGAAGGTGATGGTGGCCAGGGCCATTCCCCAACTCGCGCCCGGCGGTCGCACGGGCCGGGTGGGGGCTGAAGATGTCGAAGGGGTCTCCTCCACGGTTGCGCGTAGGATACCGGGTCGGCTGGGGGCGGCGTCGGTAAACTCCTGTCATGATTTCTGTTCCCGCCGGCTTGATTGAAGGCCTCAAGTTCGATGACAACGGGTTGATCCCTGCGATTGCCCAGGATGCGGACAACGGCGACGTGCTGATGATGGCGTGGATGAACGCCGAGAGCCTGCGCCGAACGCTGGAAACGGGCCGTGCGACGTACTGGAGCCGCAGCCGCCAATCGTTTTGGGTGAAGGGCGAGACGAGCGGGCACACGCAAGAGGTGGTGCGGCTGAGCGTGGATTGCGACCAGGATTGCCTGCTGATGCAGATCCGGCAGGTGGGGGCCGCGTGCCACGAGAACTTCCGCAGCTGCTTCTACCGCGATGTGACGGCGGAAGGTCTGACGGAAAACCAGGTTCGCCTGGTGGACTGAGGCAGTGGAAGTCGTCGCCCGCGAACTGAAGGCGCACCTGCGGCGGCTGGCCTTGTGGTCTGGCTTTTCGTTGGCGGCGGGGATCATTCTGCTTTTCGCATTAAGAAGTTCGGTGGGAGGCATGACGGCAGGCTGGGCATTGGTAAACCTTGCCATTGTCGCGTTCAGTTGGAAAGGGAAGCCGCCGGCGAGTTACCAGAAGTTCCGGGAGTTTCTGGCCTTCAACCAGGGACTCAACATCATGTACATCGCGGTGGGGCTGACTTTGGTCTTGTCAACTGAGTACCGGGATGCTTGGGTGACGGGTATGGAAATCATGCCGCAGGGGTTGGCGCTGCTGGTGCTCGATGGCATCTTGATGCGGAAAACTTCGCCATCTCAAGTCGGCGAGTCGGGGTAATGTTCGCCTAACTCACTCGTCACTGGAGCCATCCAATGCCCAGAAAGCAAAGTTCGCCCAATCTTGAGCTTCAAAAAATCCTGGTGCAACATATGCAACGGGCTTTCTATTGGGGGCTTGTGCCATTTGCAATGGGATGCGTGCTCCTGTTCTTGAACCAATCTATGGGCTGGTTTGCATGTATTGGCACCTTTCTCTACTGGGTGATTGAACCGCTTAGGTATTCAAGAAACAAGTCGAAGAGCTTCAGCCAGTTTAGAGAAGATAGACGCCTTTTTCAAGGCTTTCTGATTGGAGTTTGGAGTCCAATCTTAGGGCGCATGCTTACCGATAATACTCTTGACAAACTTGGTCCGGATAATAGGTTTTGGTTTTGGGTCGTCGCAGCAACGCTTCTGACATACCTTTTCACTCTGGAAGGCAACCTGATGGCCCGAACGTCCACTCCCCTCGACGACCCCACCGGGTAAGACCGAACCCATGCCGCGCGCACTCGTGCTTGCCGGAGGGTGGGATGGCCACCACCCCGGTGCCTTCGCTGACCTTTACCGCTCCTGGCTCACCGCCGATGGATTCGAGGTCGAGGTGATTGAAGACCTCGCCCAGATGGACCGCATCGCCAAGTACCGCAAGGGCGACCTCTTTGTCCCCCACTGGACGATGGGGCCGGGCCTGGGCGAGAACGCCAGCAAGGTCTACGAAGCCGTCGCCAAGCGCGGCGTGGCCGTAGCCGGCTGCCACGGCGGCATGTGCGACGCCTTCCGCGAGGACAGCGAGTGGCAGTTTATGACCGGGGGCCAGTTTGTGGCGCACCCCGGCAACGATGGCCTGCGCCACCTCATCCACATCGGTCCGCGCCGCCACGCCATCACCGAAGGGCTGACCGAATTTGAAGTCGCCACCGAGCAGTACTACATGCACGTGGACCCGGCGGTGAAGGTGCTGGCCTACAGCACGTTCCCGCAGGCCGCCGCCCCCGGGCCGCACGGCAAGCAGCGCTGCCGTATGCCGGTGACGTGGACCAAGCAGTACGGCCGAGGCCGGATTTTCTATTGCTCGCTGGGCCATCACCCCAACGTTTTCGACAACGAAATGGCCGCCAAGATGCTCAGACGGGGCCTCCGGTGGGCCGCCGGTTGGCGAGAGTTGAACTAGCCTCGCCGGTATCCTTAGCTTCAATGAGCGACTTAAGATTGATCCCCCTGGGCGGGGCCGGCGAAATCGGAAAGAATTGTACGGTACTTGAACAGGGCGACGATCTCATCGTCATTGACTGCGGCATCTCCTTCCCGCACGCCGAGCAGTACGGGGTGGACATCGTCATCCCCGACTTCACCTATCTCATCGAGAACAAGGATCGGATCAAGGGGCTGTTCATCACCCACGCGCACGAGGACCACATCGGGGCGATCTCGTTCTTGCTGCCGCACATTAGTTGCCCGATCTACGGCACTAAGCTGACGCTGGCCTTGATTGAGCTGCGCCTGGACGACCGCTGGAAGGGGCCGATGCCCAAGATGGTGGAAGTGAAGCCCGGCGCCAAGGTGCCGGCGGGCGACCTGGAAGTGGAATTCGTGCGCGTGACGCACTCCATCCCCGAGACGTGCGCCCTGGCCATCCGCACCCAGCACGGGATTGTGCTGTTCACGGCCGACTTTAAGTTCGATTTCACGCCGGTGGACCGGCAACTGACCGACATGGCCCGGCTGATTGAGCTGGGTCAAGAAGGTGTGCTGCTGCTCGTCAGCGACTCCACAAACGCCACCACGCCGGGCTGGGGCCTCAGCGAAAGCGCGGTGACCGAGGGCCTGCGGCCGCTGGTGGCCGGGGCGCGGGGCCGCGTGCTTATCACCACCTTTAGTAGTCACCTGCACCGGATGCAGCAGGCGATTTTGATCGCCCACGAATTTGGCCGCAAGGTCGTCATCATGGGCCGCCGCATGGAGCAGACCCTGAACCTGGCGCGGCAGATGGAATACGTGCGGTTCCCGCGCGAAACGCTCATCTCGATGGACGAAATGAGCGACTACCCGCCCGAGCAACTGATGGTGCTGCTAACGGGGAGCCAGGGCGAACCGAACGCCGCCCTTAGCCAGATGTCGCGGGGCGAATATCGCCGCCTGAAGGTGCACGAAGGCGACACGATCATCTTTAGCACCCGCCCGATCCCGGGCAACGAGGGCGAAATCAACCGCGTCATCAACAACCTGGTGCGGCGCGGCGCGAACGTGATTACCGACGCCCCGACCCCCATCCACGCCAGCGGCCACGGCTACCAGGACGAGCTGAAGACGATGATCACGCTCACCAAGCCGTTCTATCTGGCGCCGGTGCACGGCGAACCCCTGCACCAAAAGGCGTACAAGGAGATGGCGCTGGCCATGGGCCACGCCCCCCACCGCATCTTTGTGCTGGACAACGGCGATCCGCTGGAACTGGACGAGCAGAAGGCCTGGCTGGGCAAGCCGGTGACCACCGGCGAGGTGATGATTGACCAGAACGAGGGCCGCCCGATTGAAATGGACGAGCTGCGGGCGCGCCAGCAGATGGCGCACGACGGGATTGTGATGGTGACCCTGGCCGTGGACCGCGACGGCACGATGGTGGCCAACCCGCACGTGGAGGCCCACGGGGTGTGTGGCGGCGACGACGTGGTGCCCGAGATCCAGGACATGCTACGCGGCGCGATTGGGCGGTTGACGGAGTTTGAGATGCAGGAGACGGATTACTTCCGCGCCACCATTGAGCAGCAAGTTCGCAAGGTTCTGCAGGCCAAGACGCGCCAGCGCCCGAAGGTGCTGACGACGGTCTTGGTCACCAAGTAACTTCGTTACGCCACGGGAATTCGATCTCGCTCCAAGAGCGGGGCGAGGAACCGGCCGGTGTGCGAGGTCGGGTGGGCGACGATGGCTTCGGGCGGGCCGGCCACCAGCAAGGTGCCGCCCCCGCTGCCGCCTTCCGGCCCCAGGTCAATCACCCAGTCGGAGGTCTTGATGACGTCCAGGTTGTGCTCAATCACGACCACGGTGTTGCCCCCTTCCACCAGCCGGTGTAGCACGGTGAGCAGGCGATTCACATCCTCGAAGTGCAGGCCCGTGGTGGGTTCGTCCAGGATATAGAGTGTGCGCCCGGTGGCGCGCTTACTGAGCTCTTCCGCCAGCTTGACGCGCTGGGCTTCACCCCCGGAAAGAGTGGTGGCGGGCTGCCCCATGCGGATGTAGCCCAGGCCGACATCCAGGAGCGTCACCAGCTTGCGGTGGATCTTGGGGATGGGCGCGAAGAACTCGGTGGCTTCCTCAATGGTCATCTCCAGCACGTCGGCGATGGTCTTGCCCTTGTAGCGCACTTCTAGCGTCTCGCGATTGTAGCGCTTGCCCTTGCACAGCTCGCACGGCACGTAAACGTCCGGCAAAAAGTGCATTTCGATCTTGATGATGCCGTCGCCGCGGCAGGCTTCGCAGCGGCCGCCCTTCACGTTGAACGAGAACCGCCCCTGGGTGTAGCCGCGCATCTTGGCATCGGGAGCCATGGCAAACAAGGCCCGGATGAGGTCGAAGGTGCCCGTGTAGGTGGCCGGGTTGCTGCGCGGGGTGCGCCCGATCGGCGACTGATCAATGTCAATCACCTTGTCGAACTGGTCCACGCCCCGGATTTCGCGGTGATGCTCCCACGCACTGCGCGTACCGAAGAGTTCGAACATCAGGCGCGGGTGCAGGGTGTCTTGGATGAGGGTGGATTTGCCGCTGCCACTGACCCCGGTGACGCTGACGAAGCACCCCGCCGGGATGTGGAGGTCCACGCCCTTCAGGTTGTGCCCCGTGGCCCCATAGAGGCTGAGCCAGCCCGGCCCGCCGGGCTCCGGTGCCCGCGGCTCTCGGCGCTGGGCCGGGACCTCAATCTTCTTGTCCCCGCGCATGTAGAGCGAGGTGGGCGAATCGCGCTGGATGAACTCTTCGTAGGGGCCCTCGTTCACCACGTAGCCCCCATGCTCGCCCGCGCCGGGGCCGAGGTCCACCAGCCAGTCGGCGGCGCGCATGGTGTCCTCGTCGTGTTCCACCACCAGCACGGTGTTGCCGAGGTCGCGCAGGCGCTTAAGGGTCTCAATCAGCCGGGCGTTATCACGTTGGTGCAGGCCGATGCTGGGCTCGTCGAGCACGTAAAGGCAGCCCATCAGGCCGCTTCCGATCTGGGTGGCCAGGCGGATGCGCTGGGCTTCGCCGCCGGCCAGGGTGTTGGCGCTGCGGTCCAGGGTCAGGTAGGTCAGCCCCACGTTGTCGAGGAAGTGCAGCCGCTCGGTGATCTCCTTGACGGCGCGCTCCCCGATCGCCCACTGACGGGTGGAAAGCCGCTCGGGCAGGTTGCGGAAGAACGCCAGGGCATCCCCCACGCTCATCGCGGCGATGTGCGATATGGTCTTGCCGTCAATCAGGACGGTCAGGCTCTCGGGCTTCAGGCGCTGGCCCTGGCACACGGGGCACGGGCGCGTGCTCATGTATTGCCCCAGGTCGTTCTTCACCCACTCGCTTTCGGTGTTCTCCCACTTGCGGCGGAGAATGGCGATGACGCCCTTCCATTCGGTGGTGAAGGTGCGCGTGCCCTTGCCGTACTTCATCTGCACCACCAGCGGGTCGTCGTGGCCGTGCCACACGTACTGCATCTGGTTTTCGGTGATCTCGCTCACCGGCAGGCTGGCGTCGAACCCGATGGCGCGGCCCAGGGCGTCCAGCACCTCCGGCCACCACTCCTTGGTTTCGCCGCTCTTGTAAACGAACGGGCGGATGGCGCCATCCCGGAGCGGCAGGGTGGGGTCGGTGATGATGAGGTCGGGGTCGAACTCCGTGCGGGTGCC
>CAZDWU010000099.1:0-2499 GCA_964509165.1 uncultured Chthonomonas sp.
GACATCATTGCCACGCAGTGGCTCTCTCAGCCGGCGGCGGTGGTGGAAGCCTCGCGCACCCCCTTCCAGATCATGCTGTTCTGGGCGGCCTTTATCGGTTGGCGGCGGTGCCACCACGGGTTCATGATCCGGTCCGGGCTCACCCGCGCCATCGGCGTGGGCACCGTGCTGCGCATTGTCGTCCTCATTGCGGTGGGGGCGGGTGGTGCCTACGGGCTTGGCCTGCCGGGTCTGCATGCCGTGGCGTGGGCGCTTCTCATTTCAGTCATCGCCGAAACCGCCTTTACCCACTGGGCGGCGCGACCCGCCGTGGCGCAGTTGATGCGGCAAGAACCTACGGGTCCGGCGCTCTCTTTCGGAGAAATCGCCCGGTTCCACGCCCCCCAAACCGCCACCACGCTGGTCATCATGCTCTCGGCCCCCGCCATCAGCATGGCGCTCGGTCGCAGCGCCGACCCGGTGGCCAACCAAAGCGCGTGGACGCTGGCCTTTAACCTCATTTGGCTGATGCGCGCCGCGACTTATGCGCTGCCCGAGCTTGTCATCGCCCACGGGGACCGCGCCGAAGACGCCCCCGTGCTGTGGCGGTTCTGCCTCACGGTGGGGTTATCGCTTTCGCTGGGTTTGGCGATTCTCAGCGTGCCGCCCATTGGGCATGCCGTATTCCAGGGCATCCTCAAGTCGTCGCCCGAAGAGTCGGCGCGGGCGCTGCCGGTCATCCTCATGGCCACCCTCTTGCCCTTGTTGAACGGGGTGATGAGCTTCTACCGGGGGATGCTAACGCGGGTGGGGCGGACCATGTCGCGGCTCTATGCCATCTTCGCCGGGGTCACCTCGATGTTGGTGTTCCTCGTCACCAGCATCTGGCTGCAGTGGCCAGGTTTGGTGGGGGCGTCGGTTGCCATCCTGGCGGGGCAGATCTTTGAGGCTGCCGTGCTGGCCTGGGCCTGGCATCGCGCGGAGCGTGGTCCGTCACGGCCCCGCGTCACCGCCGCCGGATAAACTAGCGCCTCAGATGAGCAAGGAACTCGGGATAACTCCCCGCGACGAGAACTACAGCGAGTGGTACAACGACCTCGTCAAGCGGTCGGGCCTGGCGGATAACTCCGTCGTGCGAGGCTGCATGGTCATCCGCCCGCATGGTTACGCGATTTGGGAACTCATGCAGCGCGCGTTGGACGATATGTTCAAGGCGACCGGCCACGTGAACGCCTACTTCCCGATGCTCATCCCGAAGTCATTCCTTAGCCGCGAAGCCGAGCACGTGGATGGCTTTGCCAAGGAGTGCGCCGTGGTGACGCACCACCGCCTGAAGGATTCGGAAAACGGGGTGATCGTAGACCCCGACGCCCGGCTGGAAGAAGAGCTCATCATCCGGCCGACCAGCGAAACGATCATCTGGAATAGCTATAAGAACTGGATTCAGAGCTACCGCGATCTCCCCCTGCTGATCAACCAGTGGGCGAACGTGATGCGCTGGGAACTGCGCCCCCGCCTGTTTCTGCGTACCGCCGAGTTTCTGTGGCAAGAAGGGCACACCGCCCACGCCACCTACGAGGAAGCCGAGCAAGAAAGCCTGACCATCCTCGATGTCTATCGCACCTTTGCCGAGGACTGGATGGCGGTGCCGGTGATTGCGGGAATCAAGAGCGACGGTGAGAAGTTCGCCGGTGCCGACCACACCTACACCATCGAGGCGATGACGCAAGACCTCCGCGCGATCCAGGCCGGCACCAGCCACCACCTGGGCCAGAACTTTGCCAAGGCGTTTGACGTGACCTTCCAGAACAAGGAAGGAAAGCTGGAGTACGTTTACGCCACCTCGTGGGGCGTCAGCACGCGCCTGATTGGCACGCTGCTGATGGTGCACAGCGATGACCGGGGCCTGGTGTTGCCGCCCAAGCTCGCGCCCGTGCAAGTGGTGATCATTCCCATCGGCCGGGGCGAACAGCGCGAGGCCGTGCTGCAAGCCGCCGACCAACTTGCCGGTGACCTGAAGGCGCAGGGCGTGCGCGTGAAGGTGGACGACCGCGAAAAGGAATCTCCGGGCTTTAAATTCAACGACTGGGAGTTGAAGGGCGCGTGCGTGCGCGTGGAAATGGGTCCCCGCGACCTCGAGGCCGGGCACGTCATCACCGCCCGCCGCGACCAGGACGAAAAGGTGAACGTGGCCGTCGGCGAAGCCGCCGCCAACATCGTCGCCCAACTAGATGCCATGCAGGTTGCCCTGCTGGATAAGGCCCGGGCGATGCGCGACGCCAACATCCACCGGGTGGACACCTGGGATGAGTTCGCCGCGCAGTTCTCAGGCGAGGGCGGAGGCGGATTCGTGCTGGCCCACTGGGACGGCACGCAGGAAACCGAAGACCGCATCAGCGAGATGACGAAGGCGACGATCCGGTGCATCCCGCAGGTGCCGCTGGACCCCGCCGACGAAACGCCGGGCACGTGCGTGCTGACGGGCGCGCCCAGTGCCCGCCGCGTGATCTTCGCGAAGGC
>CAZDWU010000099.1:2599-4463 GCA_964509165.1 uncultured Chthonomonas sp.
ACCGCATTCAGACGCCGCGCCAGCTCGAAGTCCATCTCCGAGATCTGGTTGCCGGCGTCGTGGGTGGTGGTGCTCACCGTCACCCGGCAATAGCCGATGAGGATGTCCGGGTGGTGGTTCAGCGCCTCGGCGAATTCGCCCACGCGCACCGCCCAGTCCGGCCCTTGCGGGTAGCTGTCGAACGTCCAGGTGCGGACGAGCTTGTTGCCTTCCACGGCCCATCCGGGCACGCTGGCGAGGGCCTCGGCGATGGCTTCGGGGGAGAGGGCTTGGTACGAAAACTGGCTCATGGCCCATTTTGTCTCAAGCGGTGGGGAAGGGTTCGCCTAAACTCAAATCTGTATGAGCACCCGCATCGAAAAGGACAGTCTGGGCGACGTTCACGTCCCCTCCGACGCGTATTGGGGAAGCCAGGCCGAGCGCAGCCGCCAGCTTTTCCGCATCAGCGGACTGACCGAGCACCCGCGCATGATCGAAGCCTTTGTGCACGTGAAGCGGGCGGCGGCGGTGGCCAACACGGACCTGGGCTTGCTGGATGCCGAAGTCGGCCGGGCCATCATCCAGGCGGCCGATGAAGTCCTGGCGGGTCAGCTGCGAGACCAGTTCCCGGTGGACGTCTTCCACATGGGCGCGGGCACCAGCTTTAACATGAACGTGAACGAGGTGCTGGCCAACCGGGCGGAAGAGATCCTGGGCGGCACCAAGGGCGCTTACAGCAAGGTGAACCCGAACGACCACGTGAACTACGGGCAGAGCACCAACGACACCTTCCCGACTAGCATGCGCGTGATGTCGCGGATGCTGCTGGGCGAGTTGATCCCGCAGGTGAACCGCCTGGCGGATGCCTTTGCCGCCAAGGGCAAGGAGTTCGACCACATTCTCAAGTCGGCCCGCACTCACCTGCAAGATGCGGTGCCCATCCGCCTCGGCCAGGAGTTCACGGCCTATGCGGTGAGCATGCGCCGCTGCGTGGGCGCGCTGGAGAATGCCGCCCGCGACCTGGAAGAACTGGGCATTGGCGGCAGCGCCGCCGGCACGGGCTTGAACACCCACCCGGATTATCGCTTCCAACTCGTCAAGTCGATGAATGAGAAGACGGGCATCAACTTCCGGTGCACCGATGACCTGCGCGAGGCGATGCAAAGCCAGTACTGCATGGGTTCGCTTTCGGCCGGTTTGCGCCTGTTGTGCCTGGAACTCACCCGCATCACCAACGACCTGCGCCTGCTGTGCAGCGGCCCGCTGACGGGCCTCGCCGAAATCGTGCTGCCGGCCGTGCAGCCGGGTTCCAGCATCATGCCGGGCAAGGTGAACCCCAGCATGGCCGAGAACATGAACCTGGTGCTGTTCCAGGTGCTAGGCCAGTGCCACGCCATTGATATGTGCGTGCAGGCGGGCCAGCTGGAACTGAACGTGATGATGCCGAGCATGGCCTTTAGCGCGCAGTTCGCCCTGCAAATCCTGACCAACACGATTGACACCTTTGTGGACAACTGCGTGGTGGGCATCACCGCCAACGAGGACCGCTGCCGCCACTACGCGGAAATTTCGCCGTCGCTGGCCACCGCGCTCAACGCCTATGTGGGCTACAAGACGGCCGCTGATGTGGTGAAGACGGCGCTGAAGGAAGGGAAGTCCATCCCGGATGTGGTGCGCGAGCAGGGCTTGCTGGATGAGGCGACCTTGGCCAAGGTGCTCGACCCGGCGCTGCTGACCGAACCCGGCATCCCCGGCAAGGCGTAAGTTATAGGCAGATCCCAGAGAGGGTTGAAGTCATCGAAGGATGGCTTTAACCCTCATTTGCTATAAGGCGGGCGGAATGCAGACATGAAAAAGGACAATTTCGTCAACATTTCATTCTTCG
>CAZDWU010000099.1:4563-6827 GCA_964509165.1 uncultured Chthonomonas sp.
AAGTTTGCCGATGCCGTCATCGTCACCACGCAAGACCGCATGCACTACGAACCCACCATGCGCGCGCTGGAAATGGGTTACGACGTCCTGCTGGAGAAGCCGATCGCTCCCAGCTGGAAGGAGTGCAACGACATCCTCAAGCTCGCCCAGGCCAAGGGCCGCATTGTGGGCGTGTGCCACGTGCTGCGTTACAGCCCGTTCAACGTGCAGATCAAGGCCGTGATCGAAAGCGGCATGATCGGCGACATCGTCAGCGTTCAGCACATGGAGCCGATCTGGCACCTTCACTTTTCGCACTCCTATGTGCGCGGACCCTGGCGACGCGAAGACCTGGCCACGCCCAGCCTGCTGGCCAAGAGTTGCCACGACCTCGACTTGATCAATTGGTGGATGGATGAGCCGGTGAAGGCCGTCAGCTCCTTTGGGGGCCTGCGCACGTTCCACAAGCGCAACGCCCCGGCGGGCGCGCCGCGCTTCTGCATGGATGGATGCCCGCACCGGGAATCGTGCATCTATCACGCCGAGGATGTTTACGTCAACAAGAAGCGATGGGGCACGCACCACATCGAAACGCCGGACCGCAGTGACGATTCGATTCGCTCCAAGTTGCGCCGAGGCCAATACGGCCAGTGCGTCTACCAGGCCGATAACACGGTGAACGACCACCAGGTGGTGAACATGCTTTACCGAAGTGGAGCCACGGCGGCCTTCAGCATGGAAGCCATGACGAGCTACGGCGGCCGCCGCACACGCATCATGGGCACCAAGGGCGACATCGTGGGTGACGAGCGCTACCTGGACGTGGCGACCTTCAACGACGAGAAGCGCATCCGGTGGGACGTGGAAGCCACGGGCCAAGACCTGAGCGGCCACGGCGGCGGCGACCAACGAATGACGGCCGACTGGGCGCAAGCGGTGGTGCGCAATGACCCCTCGTTCCTGGTGACCAAGCTCGAAGACGCGATGGAAAGCCACCGCGTGGGTTACGCGGCCGTCACCAGCAGCAAGGAAGGGGGCCGACTCGTCACTCTCTAAGTCCGTCGTTTGAAGTTCCCCCCGGGAAACTTTGGCGAATATGGTAACGAATTGACCGCGCCACGCATAATGAGTTTATGCGTGGCGTGATTGCATCCGCAGTTGCCTTGTTGGCAGCGTTTTCATCGGCTCAGAGCCTCGGCCCGGGTGAACCGGCGCCGCCGATCAAGGTTGCCGAATTTGTGAAGGGCCAGGCCGTCACCGACCTCTCCAAGGGAGTGTTCGTGGTCGAGTTCTGGGCGACCTGGTGCGGACCGTGCATTGTCAGCATTCCGCACATCTCGGGGCTTGCCAAGAAGCACGAGGGCAAGGTCACCGTGGTGGGCGTGAGCGTGTGGGAGCGCGGCGACGACATTGCGGGCATGGTCAAGAAGTTTGTGGACGGCCAGGGCGACAAGATGAGCTACAACGTGGCTCGCGACGAAGGCATGACCATGGCCGAAACCTGGATGCAGGCCGCCGGCCAGAATGGCATCCCCGCCGCGTTCATCATCAAGGATGGCGTGGTGCAGTGGATCGGTCACCCAATGACCATGGATGAGCCCCTGGCGCAAGTCGTGGCGGGCACGTTTGATCTTGCCGCTTCCAAGGCCGCCTTCAAGGCCGAGATGGAAGCTTCTGCGAAGCAGGAAGCCTTCATGGGGGCTGTCCAAGCCGGGGCGAAGGCCTACCGCGATGGCGACATGGAAGCCGGTCGCAAGCAGATCATGGATGCCGATAGCGGCGGCGATGCCGGCCTGAACCTGCAACGCAACATGACCCTGCTGGGCCTGTACGTGAACTCCGAGCCGCTGCGGTTCCGCCGCCTGGCCAACGAGATGTTTGCCGAAGGTGGTTCGGCTCGCCTGAACCTCGCTTACTTCTGCTACAACACGGCGCGCCAAGCCAACAGCAACAAGGCGCTGCTGGGCAAGATCGCTGAGCGCATTGCCAACGAAGGATCGGAAACCAATGCAATTGCTCTCTATTACGCCGGCATGGCCCTGATGGCGAGCGAGAACGCCGAAGTGGCCCTGCGGGCCTTTGAGCGCGCCCAAGCGCTGGCCGGGGCGGGTGGCTATCCGGAGAACTTCGTCAAGGACCTGAACAAGGCCGCCGACGACGCCCGAAGCAAAGTCAAGCCGGCTGAATAAGCCTGCCTGATCCGTCAGCGAAAGCCCCCTGCCACCATGGGAGGGGGCTTTTCCACGTTTGGCACGGCGTGTATTCACATATGCTAATTGCCATAG
>CAZDWU010000100.1:0-2528 GCA_964509165.1 uncultured Chthonomonas sp.
TTTGGCAGCTTGCCGACTCGGACTTTGGCCACGACGCGGTTCCATATGTTCGAGCACGTCTTTCGGGTCTTTGATCATGAGGGCACCGTGAGCACGCTGGCGCTGATGATCGTCGAGCACTCGCAGCTACGCACATGGTCGTACTTCTTCGCCGCCGACCGCAACCCCATTCCGCCCAAGGTTTTGGGGGGCAAGGGCCAGTGGGTGTTTGATGCCAACACGGGAGAACTTATTGCGGGGCACGCGGGCAAGGTCGGACTGCTTTGGACAGACGTGGATCGCCCGGCGCTGGGCATGACCGTGGACTTCACCAGCCTGCAAGAGCAAGACCAAGAGCATTCCGAGGTGCGTCTCCGCTTTGCGGATGGCCGGGCGGGCAAGGGCGTGCAGGGCTACAACATCACCCCGGGTGGCCAAGTGAGCGTAAGCCTCGGCGGTGGTGTGGAGCGCGTAATCGGCCAGATTGTGACGGCCAACCACGGCGTGGCGAGCATTAGCCCCCTGCATGTGGCACCAAGAAGCCTCTCGCACGGGCTCGGTCTTCGGTAACCTGCGGGGCATGCATCGCGAAGCTTTTGCGACCACCGCCGCCCCCGCCGCCATCGGCCCCTACAGCCAGGCTATCGTCGCCTCGGGCACCATGGTTTTCCTCAGCGGCTCCATCCCGCTCACGCCGGAAGGGGAACTGGTGATGGACAGCATCGAAGCCCAGACCGAGCAGGTTTGCCAAAACATCAAGGCCCTGCTGGGCGCCATGGGCTTGAGCATGGAGAACATCGTGAAGACCACGATCTTCCTCAGCAGCATGGACCACTTCGGCACCGTGAATGAAGTCTACGGGCGGCACATGGCCAGCCCGCCGCCAGCCCGCAGTACCGTGGCCGTGGCCGGCCTGCCGAAGGGTGTCGACGTCGAAATCGAGTGCATCGCCGTTCGCCCGTAATTTGGTGAATCGTGAAGCGGGTCGTCAGCGTTAGCCTGGGCAGTAGCAAGCGGAACAAGGTGGCCGAGGTCACCTTGCTCGGTCAGCCCTTCCGGATCGAAAGAATCGGCACGGACGGGGACCGAGCGGCTTTCCGGCAAAAGATGCAAGAGCTGGATGGCCAAGTGGCGGCCCTTGGCATTGGCGGAGCGGACCGATGGGTGGTGAGTGGCACGAAGCGGTACGCCTTCCGGGATGTCGAGAGCCTCATTGCGGGCGTGAAGCAGACCCCGGTGGTGGATGGTAGCGGCCTGAAGCACACCCTGGAACGCCAAACCATCGAGCGGCTGGCGAAAGACGGCACGGTGGACTTCCGTTCGCTTTGCACATTGCTGGTGAGCGCAGTGGACCGCTACGGCATGGCGCAGGCGCTGGACGCCCAGGGCGGGCGAGTGATTTACGGCGACCTGCTCTTTGGTCTGGGCTTGCCGTTGCCGGTGCGGAGTTACCGGGCGGTGCAGCGCATTGCCAGCGCGATTCTGCCGCTCATCACCCTCATGCCCATTCAGTGGTTCTATCCCACGGGCAGCAAGCAGGAGACGCGCGATCCGAAGTTCCCCAAGATCTTCGCGGAGGCGGACGTGGTGGCCGGGGACTGGCATTACATCCGCCGCTACATGCCCGACCAGATGCCGGGGAAGACGATTCTCACCCAGACCTTGCGGGAGGCGGATTTCGACTTTCTCCGCGGGGCGGGGGTGCGCCGCGCCATCACCACCACCCCGGTGATTGAGGGCGAGACCTTTGCCACCAACGTGATGGAAGGCGTGATCGTGGCGTATCTGGAAAAGTCTCCTGAAGCCATCACTCCCGAGGATTACATGCGCGTTTTGCAAGAACTCAATTGGTCACCCGCAGTGGTGGACCTGACCTCCGAGCCGGTCGGTACGGCTTCGGTACACTGAGGTCGCTTGGAACGCTTCGCCTTTGTCATCCACCCGATCCACATTCGGGATATCGGGCGGAAGTATCCGTTCACCAATTACCTGCCCGAGCGGGTGGTGGAGGAGATCATCCGGCGCAAATCGCCGCAGAAGGTGAGCGAGATCACCGGCATCGTCTCGCCCACCGGGGCGGAAACGAGCGGCCTCTTCATCGCTCTGCCGCTCACGCCGAAGCAGATGACCAAGGACTTGCCGCTGGAGGAGGTCTACGGCCGCATCGTGCAGTGCGCCGAACTGGCCCACCAGGAAGGGGCGAAGATTATCGGTCTGGGAGCCTTTACCAGCGTGGTGGGGGATGGCGGCATCACCGTCGCGCAGCGCAGCCCTATCGCCGTGACGACGGGCAACAGCTATACCGTGGCCACGGCCATTGAGGGCGCCCTTGACGCTGCTCACCGGGTCGGGATTGACCTCGATTCGGCCACTCTGGCGGTGGTGGGCGCAACGGGCTCCATCGGCCAAACCTGCGCCCGCGTGATGGCGCCGATGTTCGCCAAAACCCTTGTGATTGGCCGTGACCAAGAGCGAACGGAAGCCCTGGCCCGCGAACTCCCGCGCGCCGAGGGCGGCACCGATTACACGGTGCTGAACCAAGCCGACGT
>CAZDWU010000100.1:2628-4949 GCA_964509165.1 uncultured Chthonomonas sp.
ATGAGCGAGACGATCATGCTGGCGCTGGAAGGCCGCTACGAGAACTTCACGCTGGGCAAGGATGTGTCGGTGGCGCAAGTCGAGGAAACCCGACGCCTGGCGGATCGTCATGGATTCAAGCTGGCGGGCTACCGCAGCTTTGAACGAGAAGTGAATCAGGAAACCATTGAGCGTGTCCGAGCTGCCCGATCCCCCCAACCTGTCGCCGGTCGCTGAACCCGCGATTCGGGTTACGGACCTCGGGCACCGCTTTGATGAGAAGTGGGTGCTGCGCGAGATATCGCTGGACATTGCCCCCGGCGAGATCGTAACCGTGCTGGGCGGCAGTGGCGGAGGCAAAACCACCTTCTTGCGGTGCGTGGGTGGGCTGCTAAACCCCACCGAAGGCGACATCACGATCATGGGGGATTCCCTCCGCCGCAACCCCGATCGTCTGCGCAGCCACACCGGATTTGTGTTCCAGTATTCGGCGCTGTTTGACAGCATGACGGTGGAGGAGAACGTGCTGTTCGGGATCCGCCGACAGCGCAAGCTTCGGGATAAGGAAGGGAAGCAGCTTGCCACCCAACTGCTGGCCGATGTGGGATTGCACGATGTATTGCACCGCCTCCCGTCGGAATTGAGCGGCGGGATGCGCAAGCGTGTCGGCTTGGCGCGGGCGCTGGCCATCGAGCCAAAGGTGTTGCTATATGACGAGCCCACAAGCGGCCTGGACCCCGTGACGGCCTACACCATCGACCGGTTGATCACCGAAACCCGCGACCGCACCGGGGCCACCAGCCTGGTGGTGACGCACGATGTGGGATCGGTGGCGCGGTTTGCCGACCGGGTGCTGTTCTTTGCGCAGGGCGAGGTGGCGTTCTGGGGTTCGGCGAGCGAGTTCCAGGTGAGCGATGACCCGCAAGTGCGCGCGTTCTTAGAGCCCGGCCGCTACGTTCCGGTGCTGGAATCCCAGGCGTAAGTCACGCGGACTGCCCTAGTATCAAGGGTGCCGGTTCCGCTGGCCAGTGGCGGGTCCAGGGCTTGGATTTGTTGATGCACTCGCGCTACGAGGTCGAGAGGGAGGACTTCACTTGCAGTGACGTGGATGACGACCTCGCCCGGCTGTGGTTTCGGGGGGTGTGCGGCAAACACGATGGCATCGGGCGCCCAGACTTGACCGTCAGGATTTGCGGCACCGGGCGGCAAGACGAGGCGCGTACGCAAGGAGAGTCGGCCCCGCACCCGCTGCCAATCCAATTGCTCAGGGATGTCACGTACCAGCGAGGCAAAGCAGGCGGGCTCTTTGAGAACCGTGGTCGGCTTGACATCCAGCAGATGGCAGCCCAGGCGATCGTAAAACTTGAGATCGCGCTTGCCGGGCCGGACGAAAACCTGGATCGAGAACTCTTGGTGACCCTGGGCGCGCGCGGCGGCAAAAAACACCGCCATCAGCTCATCGCCGAGGCGGCCATCGCGGGCTTCAGAGGCCAAATTGAAATGGAACGTGGGCAAATGCTTGGGCATCCGAGGGGCCTCGCGCCACGTCCGGAACCACAACCAGCGGACAAAGGCCAGGGAAGGGGGATGATGCGCATACTTGCCAACTAAGGCCCGTCTCGTGACTTTGAAGAAGGTGGGCAAAACCCGGCTCAGCTTGGCCAACAACGAGCTGTGCCCCAAGTGGCCGACCAAGTAGCCGACGACCTCGTCCTCCCGCTCTGTGACCCACGCCACGGGCTTCGGGGCACGCAAGAAGGGGTTGAGCCAGAGGTCCGCGAAGGCCTCGTGATCGCAAAACAGCTGGTCCAGTTGCCCTTTGAGCCCCGTTTCGATGCAGATGCGCCGCACCGCTGGTTCATCAGCGGGCTGGTACGGACGGATCAACGGGCGGCCTCGCGGTACGCCTGCATGAGGTCGCCAATGGCAGAATCCCAGCTGCGTGACTCGGCGAACTGGCGGGCGGCTCGGCTCATCTCGGCCCGGCGGGGCTCGTCGGCAATCAAGGCGGCAAGTTTGGTGTGCATCTCTTCAGCGCTGGCGCACACTTCGGCGTTCACGCCCGCTTCGACGAACTCACTTGGCCCCGGGCCGGCAGCTACCAGGGGCACCGCGCCACTGGCCATGGCCTCGAGCACGACGTTGCCGAAGGTGTCGGTCTGGCTTGGGAAGACGAGAAGGTCGCTATTGGCGTAGGCGGCGGCGAGTTCATCGCCATGCAGATAGCCCGCGAACTGCGCCTCGGGCAGTTGGCCTTCCAGCCATCCCCGGTCGGGCCCGTCCCCCACGATCTGCACCTCGGCCGCTTGGTCGCGGAGCACGGTGGGCAGCCACCCCACATT
>CAZDWU010000100.1:5049-6728 GCA_964509165.1 uncultured Chthonomonas sp.
AGGCGGCGTGAGCCCGGGATGCTACGCATGGCGCTGTAATCCGCCAGGTGCGTGTGGTAGGTGCCAATTTGCGGGAGGCGGAACTGCTTGGCGAAGGCTCTCCCAACCAGCCCGATGCTGCCCGGCGTGGCCAGGTGAAGGAGCTGATAAGGTGCGCGGCGCATCTGTTCGGTGAACGTGCGGCGGATGCGGAAGTCGGGGATGACTTCGAACCTTAACCCCTCGTAATAGCGCACCGCGAGGCGGTTATTGAACTGGAACACCGTGGCTTCGCCTTCGGAGGTGGATTTTGCCTCCTGGCCGTAGGTGTAGACATCCAAATGCACGCCAAACTGGTGAGCCCGGCTGGCCACTTGGCGCAGAGTGCGTGCGGCCCCGTTGATTTCGAAGTACGTATCGGTGAAGAGCGCCACCCGCACGGTTCTTTAGAGGTCCTCAGCGAAAACGCGGTTCCAGTGGACGAGTTCAAATTGCCCTTGTTCGTCCTCGATGATGGCGGAGGCGTGTTCCAGCCAATCGCCGCAGTTCATATAGGCAAATCCATCTTCTTCGACTTCGAGCGCGGGAGCGTGGATGTGGCCGCAAATCACCCCATCGCAGCCCAGGGACCGGCCGGTTTCGATGGCTTGTTGAATGAACGCATCCTTACGGCGCTGAACAATCCCAGAGAGATTCTTGATCTTCTTGATGAGACTCTCGCCCTTGGCTCCCAGCTCGGCCAGATAATTGGCCTGCTTGCGGTCCATCTCGCAGGCGGCCGTGTAAACCCGGCTCTTCCAGCCGTAAAAAGGGTCGGCATGAGTCAGTTCGTCGTCGAACTGGTCGCCGTGGATGACGAGGTACTTCTTGCCATCCAGCCCTTGGTGAACGAACGCTTTATCAATGGCGAGGGTGCCCTCGTGGATGCCCACCGCATTCTGAAGGTGCTCGTCGTGATTGCCGGGCGTGATGCGGATTTTGATGTCGGTTTCGGCGAGGGCGGTGATGGTGCGGAAGGCGTAGGTTTCGTCCGTTTCCCAGGCTTCGGGGTCTGTGCAGTGCACGGGGTCGACGATATCGCCCACGAGATAGAGCCATTCGCACTCGGTGCGCTTGAGAAACTCGACCAATTCGCTCGCGTGGGTTTTGCCCAGGCCCAGGTGGCAATCTGAGATGAAGATGCTGCGTACGCGCCGCTTGGTCCAGAGCATGGGGTTGTAAGAGGTTCTACGCTAAGCCGGGTTAAGAGGGAGTAAATAGCCCCACTCGGGGCTCTGGTCGGGGTCCGGGCAGATGCGCTCGCCGATGCGTTGGGCGCCGAGCTTCTCGTAGAGTTTGTGCGCTTCTTGGAAGAGCTTGTCGCTCCAGATTTCGAGCGCGTGGCACTGGCGGTGGCGGGCTTCGTTGAAGATGCACTCGCACAGGTGGCGGGCGATGCCTTGGCGGCGGGCGGAGGCGAGGACGTAGAGGCGGACGAGTTCACCTTGGGTGCCGCCGATGCGCGTTGCCTGATCGATTTGGATGAGTTGGCCGGGGTTGGGGAAGGGCGAGGGGTGAAGCTCGAGCCCGCCCACCCCCACGATGTGGCCGTCCTGCTCCGCGACCCAGAACCCATCGGGGTAGGAGCCGGGGAGCTCGTTGAGGTCTTGGAAATAGTCGCTGTCATCCCAGGTGAACCCGTAATCGGTGAAGACTTGCTC
>CAZDWU010000101.1:0-6619 GCA_964509165.1 uncultured Chthonomonas sp.
TTGTTCCCCCGCATCGAATCGGTGATTCGGTTCCCCGCTGCGTCATACGTCCAAGATTGCACCTCGTGAGCGAGACCATCGTTATAGTCCACGTTGAGAAGGTAGTCTGTCTTCGCATCGTAACCGTAGAACTCCGTCCGCCCGGTGCTCCACCCGTTGCTGCCGTTATTCTCGCGGAAGCCCATCTGGGTCTTGAGCCCGAGCGGGTGGTTGTACTCCGCATCGGACTTGAACACCTTCTCACTTGATGTCAGGTTGCCGAAGTTGTCGAAGGTATCCCAGTAGTACTCAATCGCCTTGACGCGATTCGCGACATCGTAGATGTATGCCGCTCGGGCTTGGTTCGTGACATCGCCGCTTCCATTGCGCTGGTGGGCAAAGTTGCTTTCCAGCAGCTTGCCATCGACCGAGAAATCGTAGTGATGCTTTTCGTTCGTAGAAACATAAGCACTGCCATTCCAATTGAGCCGCTCCATCGTTTGGAACACGCGGGACACATCCATGTTTCGCCCGACGGTCGTGAAATCTGAGTATTGATAGCCGTAGCGCTCCCCGCCCGAATTGTGCAGTGCAGCCGTACGGTCACCATGCTCATTGAACTGGTAAGTGGTTTCATGAGCTCGACTCGTCGCTTGATTCGTCGTGCGTACAAAGTAGGGCATCGCATAGGTCACGCCCGACGTGCCATAGGTGATTTCTTGAAGCACACCGCTGCCTTGGGTGTTCCGAATCTCGATGGGTTGCCCGTTAGAAGGCCCAGACGTACCGTAGGTGTACTGGAAGAAGTCCACGAAACTCCCGCCCACCTTTTGCTGCACGGCCAGGACCCGGCCATCTAAGTCGTAGAGGGTTTTGATCTCCTTGCCGTCAGCATCTGTGACCTTGGTGACACGGCCGGCGGCATCGAAGGTATCCGATGTCGTCGTTCGGGCATCGGCCGTACCGTACGCTTCGGTGACCGAAGCCGCCTCCCCGTAGTAGCCGCCCGTGATTCCGTAGTAGGTGCTCCGGGTTTCGTTGTAGATGGGATTGCCGCTTACAATTTTCTGGAGTTTTTTGACCTTGTTGGGCCGCCCGACGCTGTCGTATTCGAACAGTCCCGAAGGCACACTGCTCCCACTCAGCTCAACTTCGTAGCGCCAGTGGGCGGGGGTGCCCACACCAGCCGGCTTGGGGTTCGAGGAATCCAGAACGATGCCCCCGTGCTTACTATCGTAGACCTCCTTCGTCTGGCCACGCGAGCCCGCGCTGGCACTGGAGTTGTAGTAGTCAGTGAAAGTGTATCGGTATGAGCCACCGCCCCCATAGTTGCCCATGGAGACTCGTGACGCCTTGCGCTGGAAGTATTTGTCTTGCCCCCAATATGCGTGCTCGGTGGTGGTGGTACGCACGGTGGAGCCACCAACGACTTCCTTCACTTCTTCGACAAGGGGTTGCCCGAGGAAGTTGTTCTTGGTGTACTTACGGATCCCGGTGTTCGGGACAGATTCAATAGCATTGTTCCAGTTATCCACTGACCACTCCACAACGCAATCATAGGTTTCCGGGTCGAATGCTTTGAAGATGCCGGGTGCAAAGAAGTCGAGCCCGTTATTGTGGGAGACAGACACGATGATCGGGTCGTCTACGCCATCAAAGGTTGTCGAGGGAATCTGACCGACAGCAATCTGGACGCCCGTGGAGAGGGAGCGGACTCCGCTCACCGGAGCACTATAGGCGGTGAATCCCTGGAAACGAGACCCGGTCATATCCGCGTCTTCATTGGCATCACCTTTTAGATTGTAGTGCGGGTACGCACGGTATTGGATGCCCGACGGGAGAGTGATCTTGTACGCCCGGACGGTATTCCAGTTACTCAGTGTGCTTGTGAACGGTGCGTTCCCCAGCGTATATGCGATTGTGGTGACGCCACCGGTCGGGTCTTCGATGGACGTGAGGACATCACGCCACACATCCGCATCATCCGCTTCGGTGGAGTGCTTGGTCGGGGCTCCGTAGCCGTACTCTGTGGTGTAGCCACCAGGCGTGGTGACCGAGGTGAGATAGCCATTGGTGTAGCCGTATTGCACCGTGCGGGTGCCATCGGTTACGGATTTGATGCGGTTGGTCGGCGCATTGGTGCCGTTGCCCCAGGTGAGGGTGATGACCCGGTTGTTGGGCATCTGCACGCTCGTGAGCTTCTTGGTGCTGAGGCTGCCGTTGGCCGTCGCGAACGTAACCGAATCCGAACTGTAATTGTAGGTCGTGACATTGCCCTGGCGGTCCTTCACCGTCTTGAGCATCAGCACATAGCCCGGTTCCGGCGTGGCGAAGGGCTGATCCCAAGGCACCATGCCGCCGGTGTAGACACCCAGTGGCTCGTAAGTCATCTCGGTGCCGTCGGGGGTCAGCGTTTGGTTCGACTTGAGGATGTACTTGGTCACTCCTCCGTCGGTTTGGATTTCGTAATCCGGCTTGTAGAGGTTCTTATCCCATGGCGGAGACGTGATGACGCCATCGAGGTCCCGCTGGTGGGTGGTTTTCTCACCACTGGCATCCTCTGAAACCACAGTGGCCGGCGCAGCGGCAAACGGACTGTTAGGATCCACCTCGGACGAATGCTGATCCATCATCGTCTGCGGAGTGGACAGCGAGGGTCCGCTGGCCGAAGTGAGAAGACCGCCCACGGTGGTGCGGGCATCAATCGTGGGAGACCACCCGTAGCCCAGGCCAGTTTCATCAAACGCATTGGCGCTGTAAACCCGGGTCATAGCTACCGGCACGCCGAACCCTTCTTCAAAGCTCAGATCCGTGACGCTTTGAGAGTAATTCCCCGAGAGCACACTGATCCCATTCCAGTCCACGTCGAATTTCGGGCTGCCCGCCCAGTAAGGGTTCGGAGCGTAATACGTCGTCTTGCCCCGGAGGTTCGTCATCTCAGTCGCGGACAAAGCCCGAGACACACCGACTTCCTTAATGTACTGAGCTCGCTTTGCTTCAGCGTGCTTAACGCCTTCGGCCACCACATTGCTGGGAATAGATATCGCCAGCACGGCAGTTGCCCCCAGCCGGGCAGCAAAGGAAACGAGTCGCGAATTGAGCATTTAGTTCTTCCTCTTAAGGATGTAGTAGGATTCGGGCTTGCCGGTTGGCTCACCCAGAGTGATGTCTCGGTCTTGACCCGTCATGGGGTCGAAAATTGTGAAACTGCCTTGGCTTCGCTTGAGAACCAGGACATAGTGAGCACCTTGAAGCCACATGAAGGGCGTGCTTTGTCGCTCGAAATCTGGGCGATTGAGCGCATGCCCTTCCAGGCGGAGACCATGCTTGGCGGCCACCCGCTGCAGGTCAGCCATGCTGGCCCCTTCTAACGTGAGCTCGGTCTCTTGAACGAGAGTCTCGATGGAAGGGGCATTGCGGCTACGCATTTCTAGCCAGCGATGAAGGGCGCGCGGGCCACACTCGGCCAGCCTGAGGGCAAGCCTCGCTTGTTGCTCTTCGTACTTCTTTTGCCGCTCGATATCCAGGGCCTCGCGCTCTTGGTCTGAATCTGCCAAGTCATGCAGACGTCGATAAACACTGTTGATAAAGGGCGTCTGTGGATATTCCTGAAGGAAACTCTTGAGCAACTGCTTGGCGCGCATCTTATCGCCGCCCATTTGAGCGGCGACGGCCGCTTGGTAATCGGCCTGTTCTTTGATCGCCTGGGCTTGGGTGTCTTCGTTGAGCGAAGAATCCGCTTCAATTCGTTGGCTGACCGATTCCAGAATGGCACCAGCCTCATCTGGACCCTCCGATGACGCCGCTTGGTAGGCGACCTCAAGTCCAACCCTCGCGGCTTCTCGTTTCGGCTCGGCCCCTTCCACCTTTTCAGCGGCAGCCCAGATCTGCTCCACGTGCTGGGCATTGCTGACATCACTTCGCTTTGGGGCTTCAATCGCCGCTCGAAACGCGCGATGGTTTTGCTCCTTTGTGCGCTGAGCCCAACCAGCCCAGGCTAATGCCCCGAGGGTGCAAGTGGTTGCGGTAATGACAACAATCGCCTTTCGGTTCATTTAAGGGCCTGCCTGTGATCCGGAATACTGCCACCCCGCTGGCAGCCAACCACTTGTTCGATTCCCGGTGTACTCGATCACCCAAACACGAGGGGCGCTGTCGCTATGGGGGAACGCTGCACTTTCGGCAATCCGCTCGGATTCCCACTCGCGGCTCGCAAAGTACCGCCAGGTCGCACCGTAGGTGTTATTGTTGCCGGCATCGTCGTCGTCACTGTATTGCTGCCGCAAAGACTCTGATTGAGTGATGATGCCGACACCGCGCTGATAGGACTCGGTGAAGTAATACACCCAGTAGCTATTGTTCGGATTGGGATAAGAAGCTGTGAGTGGGAAGTTCCAGAACAAACCGCCCGGGCCGCAGTCGTCGTCTTGGTTCATCCCGAGGCTGACAGTGTAGATGACGTCACCAGTGTCGGCGATGTACGACCCGTCGGGAAGGATGTTCGGAGTGAGATCCTCACGGTCGTAAACCGTCCATCGCCTCTCCCAAGTCACGGTTGACTCAGATTCGCCGAGGTAGGCGTCGGTGCTAACCGGGACGAAGTTGCCAAGGATCGGAGTCTCAAGGCCAGGGTAAGGATGGTTGCCGCCGCCACTAATCGTGGGCGGCCCGCCGAGGTCGAACATGGATGCCGTGGCGTAAACCCGGTCCGCTGGTGCAACCGTGGAAGTGTTTTGTGGCCAAAGCTGAATTCTTGCTGTCCCGCTCTTGTCTTGGTAAGGCCAAGCGATATTCCCGACAAACAAGCCACCTCGGAACACCCACGGCCCGAAGTTTAAGTTCCTCAGGGCTGAATTGGGGTCGGCAATCACCCCTCCATCTCGTGAAGGGTCGCCGTAGCCACGGCGGGTGTCCATCGAGGCATCGTGGGCATCATGCCGATAGATCGTATAGTTGACACTATAGTAGGTGTCAACGTAAGTCACGACATGCTCGTCTTGCTCAGGGTCGTCCGTAACCGTTGTGATCGTGCGCTTCACCGTTATGGGGACGACAACCTCATCCTCATCGGGGTTGATGGGGATAAACAGACCTCGGAGCGAGTTGTAGCCCGGGAATGCTCGCATTCCGTACGTCGGGTATTGCCCTCCACTCAGGACCGGGAACCACTGAGCTGGCCCTTGCCCCGTGTTCTGCTGATAGGCCAGTTGAGATATGTGGGCGGTATAGCCCCCGCTTCCGGATTCTGAACCTGTGAAGGTTCCAGGCACGGCCATCTCAAGCCCAATATACGTTCCGGGTGTTTCGGGGTCCACCGGCTGGTAATTCTTGCTGGCCTTGAACATGATGCACAGCACGTGCAACCCGTCCACATCGCTTCCGAACGCTCCTGAAACAAGGGGGTGGAGGTTGTTGCGGGGATAGAACTCCCTAAGCCCTGCAATGTAGAAATCTGCTGGGAGCCCGTATGTGACTGGTGGTCCAGATTGCAGGCCGAGAGCTGTTGATAGGACAAGGGAGAACAACATCGCCGTTCCTTTGCGCAAGTTTTGCCCACAGACCTGCTTCCCTGTCAACCCCCTGAAGAGGCGGGGCAGAAAGTTATTCGCATAGCCCCCTGAATTCCTTCGGTCGCGCAAAGACTCTTTGCCCAATGTACCAGCACGAAGACTCCAAAGGTGCTGTGCATTACTTCGTTCCCCGGCCCGAGTACCGGGGTGAAGGCCCTGTAACTTGCCGATGTCAGGGCTGCGGCGGCAAGTAGAGAGGCGACCAAAACAGCCCAGTAAACAAAGCCAACCAGGACTCAATACTAGAAGAGATTGTCCTGTACTCCCCGACATGGTTCAACTGGGTGGGTGAGCCCGTTTTTGCCGAACCACGTGGAGGCGTATGGCGAACCAGTTCCAGATTCAGCTACAGCCAAGAAGAGGCTACAGCAAGATACGGGGCTACCTCATTGGTGCTGCCGAGTGACGGGCTAGTTACGGGTAAGTGACGGGTTTTCAACCAACCAAAACGGCAGGAATTGAACCTAAAGGTGACGGGAGTGACGGGTGTGACGGGTTTTTTCACTATTACGCGTAACGCACACATAGGTGCAGGTGCACATGCACCTATGCGCACATGTTACGCAGATCATCAAAAAAGCCGTCACCACCGTCACCACCGTCACGAGGCCGCAGAGAGGCAGCAAAAGCGAACCTGCGGCAAGGCAAGCGAAGGGTGACGGCAGCGAGTGCGAAGCCGTCACCGGCGCCAAGAGCAAATCGTCACCGATGCACGAAACTTGCACGAAAGTGCTGAAAATTACGGCTCGCTCTTGACCGGAGCGCACTGATGACTGGTTGATGAAAGTGATCCTCACCATGATGCGACTGAAGCCGATCCACTAGATCGTTGGCTGGCCACGGATCTCACAGTTACCTTTCCAATCCGACTCGACCATCTGAAAATTGACATGGGTCAACAAGCAAGGAGTGGGGTGCTTAACCGAAAGGCAGGGTGGGAGGTTAGGGATATAGAATTGAATTCCCAGCACGGAGAACGCTGCGAAGTGGCACGAGGCACGTGCGTATGACGGGTGGAGTGACGGGAAAATGACGGGTCATAAAGCCAGCCAAGGGCAGGAAATTGAAGC
>CAZDWU010000102.1:0-4603 GCA_964509165.1 uncultured Chthonomonas sp.
CAAGCCCGCCGACAAAAACCACATGCTCCGTCGCATAAGTGGCGCAAGTTTAGCTACGCAGGAGCCAGAGAATGCAAGAAATCCTTATGTCAACTCAGGCAACCAATCCGGGCGACGCCACATATCGCGCCGAAGGAATGTGCACACCACATCCGTATAGCGCCCGTTCTTGAAATTCGCCTCCGGCTTGATCCCCCACACGTGCGCGCCCAGGGCCTCCATCATGCGCTGGGTGGCCGTGTTGTAGGGATAGTGCTCACTGTAGAGCACTCGCAGCCCCACGATATCGAATGCGTAGTACGCCCGCAAGTGCGCCGCTTCTTGCCCCAGTCCTTGCCCTCGCAGCGCGGCCTCACCAATCAGGCTGGCGGTTTCGCAGTGCCCTAGCCGCAGGTCGACATCGCGCAGGGCCGTCCATCCAATGGGCTCCCCAGCCAGCGTTTCAATGGCGAAATGGATCTCGTCCTCCTTCTGCTCGATCTCGGTGAACCAAGCCTCCATGTCGTGCCCCGATTTCAGCCGCCAGCCCCCGGCCAGGTACTGCGCAATCTCCGGGTCCTGCCGCCAGCGGGTCATCGCCGCGAGGTGAAGTGAGCGTTCCAGCGGAACTAAGCGAATTCGAGGCCCTTCCCATCCGTGCGGCATGGTTCCATTCTAAGGGACGCACCAAACGCCAGGCAAAAAAAGGCCCGGATGAACGGAGAGGAGTTGTTCAGCCGGGCTAGTCGCGTTGGTGTGCTTCTCGCTTTGTGAGTCGCTTTGTGGTGCTCCGCGCTCACTTGCTCTTCTGCTATTCAGACTCTCGGTTGGTCTGACCGGTTTCATGAGGTCCTAACGGAAAAATTTTCAAAAATCTTTCTTCAGGGCCCCGATTCGCCGGGTGGGGGCTCGCCCCCGTCGGTCTCGCCGAAGTGGGGTTTGTCCTTGCTTTCTTCAACATCACGAAGAAGGGGAAGGTTCCAGAGGTGGGGCCAACCACGCCAAAATCATCTTCGCGGACTGGTCGAGGGCGTCCGACGGCCCGCAGAAGTCCTGCACCTCCTTCATCGCCGCCAGTTGCGCCTCACGCTCCGGCCCGTCATCTAACAGGGGAAGCAGGGCCGCGCGGATGGCCTCGGGAGTGGCATCGTTCTGGATCAGTTCGGGCAAGGCCCCGCGCTGTAGCAGGATGTTGGGCAGGCTGATAAAATCGAACTTGGGCTTGCGGATGCGGTACTCCAGCTCCATCGTCCACGGTCCGCGATAGGTCACCACGGTGGGCGTCAGGGCCAGGGCTGCCTCTAGTGTGGCCGTGCCACTGCACACCACCGCCGCGCGGCTGGCCATCAGGGCCGCCCGCGCCGGGCGTACCACATCGCACTCGCCGCCGCCCGCCCGCACCCAGGCTTGGGTCACTTCGTCGCTGGTTACGTTGGGGGCCGGGGCGAGTCGGATGGGCACGTTCAGCCCCTTCAGCGCCGGGGCAATCGCCCGGAGATTGTGCTCTATCTCGTGGTGGCGGCTGCCCGGGAGCACTGCAATGCCCGACCGCACCGCCGGGGCGTCTACCTGCTTCAGCATTTGCCGGAGCGGGTGACCAAACCAATGCGCATTAGCCCCCATCTCTTGCAACATCGTGGCGCTCCAAGAGAAAGGCGTGATGATCGCGTCGGTCAAGCCCGGGAGGTCGGCCCCTTGCTTGGTGCGCCGCCACGAGCCCGGCGGGATGAAATACACCACGCGCCACCCCAGCGCCCGCGCCTGCCGGCACAGCTTGATATTGAGATAGCCGTAGTCGATGGGCACAAACAAGCCCGGCCGCCCCCGACGGAGGTGCGCCAGCGCCGCGCGGTAGCCCTGCCACACCTGCGGCACCACCTTGAGGCTCTCGATGATGCCCACAGCACCCCAATCCTGAGAGGATGCCACTAGGTGCACCCCCGCCCCTTGGCTGAGTTGGCCGCCTACGCCCTCCAGGTCTACATCCGGGCGCGCTTCGCCGATGCGTGAAGCGAGTTCGGCCGCGTAGGCGTCGCCGCTGGCTTCCCCCGCGCTAAAGAAAACTCGCGTGTGCACGCCCGCGCCCACTTGCGTCAGGGCGTCGGCACCCGCGCGCTGCACGGCGGCCAGGGTGCCAATCTCCGACACCTTGCTCGCCCCTTACGGCTGGTCGCCGCGCCCCATCTTGCCCTTGTAGAGCCGCTCAAGGAACGTGATGAGCTCTTGGACTTCCGGGGTGATTTTCACTTCGCGCTGCACGATCTCCAGCGCCTCACTCAGCGGGATCTGGCTGCGGAACAAGAGCTTCGCCGCCTTGTGCAAGGCCAAGCGGCCTTCTTGGGTGATGCCCAACCGACGCAGGCCCACCGCATTGATGTCGCGCACCTTCTGGTCAATGCCCTCGGTGATCATGAACGGCGGTACGTCGCGCACAATGCGGCTCATGCCCCCCACCATGGCGGCGCGGCCTACGCGCACCCACTGGTGCAGGCCGGTCAGCCCGCCCACGGTCACATTGTTTTCGATCGTCACGTGGCCGCTACAGCCCACGCTATTCGCCAACGTGATGTCGTTGTGGAGGGTGGAGTTGTGTCCCACGTGCACAAAGGCCATCAAATAGTTGCGGTCGCCGATGGTGGTCGTATTGCCTTCGCCCGTGGCACGGTGGATGGTGACGTACTCGCGGATGACGTTATCGTCGCCAATCACTAGGTACGTGGGCTCGCCCGCGTACTTGCGGTCCTGCGGGTCGCCGCCCAGCACGGCCCCTTGCTCAATGACATTGCGCTCGCCGATCGTCGTTCCGCCAATCACCGTGACGTTGCTGGCCAAACGGGAACCCGCCCCGATCTTGACGTTGCCGTGAACGACGCAGTAAGGGCCGATCTCGACATCATCGGCAATCTGGGCGTCCGGATCAATGACCGATGTCGGGTGGATCCTAGCCACCGTTTTCGTTGCCCCCGGTGGCAATCAATTTGAAGGTCATCTCCATTTGGGCGGCCAACTGACCATCCACCGTGGCGACCCCCTTGATGCGACCAATACTGCTCTTGATCCACTGCAACTCGATCTCGAGCCGCAACTGATCGCCGGGCACGACTTGGCGCTTGAATTTGACGTTATCAATGGCCCCGATCACGGGCACCATGCCCCGATACGAATCCTGGCTCAGCAAAATCACGGCCCCGCACTGCGCCAGCGACTCGACAATCAGCACCCCCGGCATAATCGGCTGCCCCGGGTAGTGGCCCTGGAAGAATCCCTCGTTGATCGTGACATTCTTGATGCCCACGCACCGCATTCCGGGTTCGACCTCGAGAATCCGGTCCACCAGCAGAATGGGGTAGCGGTGGGGCAACACCTTCATGATCGCGTTGATGTCAAGAACGCAAGCCATTTCTAGAGAGATTGTAGCCCGGTGTCCGGCAGAAACTCCGCCAACCGACGCTGGCGGGCAATCATGCGCAGTTTTTGGATGGCCGTGATCTCCAGTTGGCGCACCCGTTCTTGACTGAGCCGCAGGTGCCGAGCCATTTCCTCTCGGAAGTGCACCGAGTTGCCGGTGCTCATGCGCATGCGGATGACCTCGGCTTCGCGCTCCGTCAATTCGTTGAGGCACTCTTCAAACTGCGCCCAAAGCTCCTCACTGAGCAGCAAGTATTCGGGGCTGTTGATTTCTTCATCGGGGATGGTGGCCCCCAGGGTGATGCCTTCGCCGCCCTTGGTGCGGGCATCCAGGCTCAAAAGTTCGGTTTGGTTGCTGAGCAGGGTACGCAGTTTCTCCACGTCCATTCCCACCCGTTCGGCCAGGAGTTCGGGCGTGATTTCGTGACCCATCTGGGCGAGGTACTGATCGCGCTCCCGCTCGATCCGCCGAAGCATTTGCTGCACGTGGGCGGGCACCCGAATGGTTTTCCCCTTGTTGTCCAACGCCCGGAGGATGGACTGCCGGATCCAGTGCGTGGCGTAGGTGGAGAACCGGAAACCTCGATCGATATCAAACCGCTCCACGGCCCGCATCAGGCCGAGCGCTCCTTCTTGGATCAAATCTTCCAGGGGCACCGCACCGTTCATGTACGTGCGGGCAATATTGATGACCAGGCGCATGTTCGACTCGATGAGTCGCTTCCGAGCTTCTTCGTCCCCCGCCTGCGAGGCGCGCGCAAGAGTGACTTCCTCCTCATAACTGAGAAGGGGCGCACGCGTGAGATGGCCCAGATAGCTGGACATCTCCCCGGAGGATTCCTGCCTGGATTTCGGCATGAAGTCTGCCTATTATGGCTCTTTATGCTTGGGCACCCCTGCCGGATGCAGGCGGGCGCAGAAGTCGGGTCCGAGGGCCCGATTCGGTATCCTCCCCACCGGGTGCCATGACGGAAGAAGTTCTTATCCAGCGGCGCCTGCCCGAGTGGCAAAGGCTGGCCGCGCTCACGGCCAAAGCCGATGTCGGCTTCAAGAGTCTGGACAGCCAGGAGATGGTGGAGTTTGTGCGGCTGTACCGCCAGGCTTCGGGGGACTTGGCCTTCTTGGCCGCCCGCCCTACCAACCCGGACGTGGTGAACTTCCTCAACAGTGCCGTCTCGCGGGCCTACGCGGTTCTGTATCGATCGCCCCAGCGACG
>CAZDWU010000102.1:4703-6493 GCA_964509165.1 uncultured Chthonomonas sp.
TTCTACGCCACCAACAACCCCCGGGTCGGGGTGGCATCGGCCAGCCTGGGGTTGGCTTCCGGTGGGCTGATGACCATCGCCGCGATGTGGCAAAACGGCTTGGTCATCGGGGCGCTGGCTTACGAGACCAACCAAGTGGGGCGCCTGGGCTACATGCTCAGCTCCATCTATCCTCACGGCGTGCCCGAAATCGGCGGCATCTTCATCACCGCCGCGTCCGGGTTTGTGCTGGGGTGGGCGTTTATCCGCCCGGGCAATCGTCGCCGCGTGGATGCGCTGAAAGAAGCCGGCAAGGACGCCTTCACGCTTCTCATCGTGGGGCTCGTTCTGATCTTTACCGCCGCCCCTATTGAAGGGTTCTTCAGCTTTTCCCCGGCCGTGCCTCAACCGCTCAAGGTGGTGGTAGGCACGATCTTGCTGGCGGCTTACTGGACGTTCTTCTCGCGGTTTGGCCTGAACGCTAACGCCACTGACGAGCGACCTTCGGCGTAAGCAGCGTCGCCAAGTAGCGGGCGTAAGACTTGGCCCGGGTGGGCCGGCGGCGGATGGCCTCTCCGTACGCTTGCCGCGCCCCCTTCAGGTCACCGCGAAGGGCGCGCTCCGTGCCCAGGCAAACCCAGTTGTGGGCAAAGGCATCGTCGAGCCCGGGGCGCGATTTGTCTTCGGCGCCTTCCCAGGTGGTGATCCACTCGCGAATGCGCCAGCTGTCCTCGTCCATTTTGGTGGTGTTGCGGGCCGCGTTGGTGTCGTGCACGCGATAGAACGTCAGCGGCTCATCCACGTGGGCCACTTCCCATCCGCGGGCGATTCGAAGCCACATTTGCCAGTCGCCGCAGCCGTAAAACTGAGGATCGAAGGGGCCGCTTTGCTCGGCGCAGGCCCGCCGGAACAGCACGCTACTCGTGATGATCTGGTTGTGGTCCACGAGCGTGGCGAGCTGGTCGCCATTGCCCGTTTTGGGCCACGGAAAGCCAAGCGGGGCCGGGTCGGGGTGCGGTTCGCTACGGCCATTGATGAACCAACCGCTGGTGTGGACGAGGCCCACGCGGGGATTCTTGTCGAGCGCCTCCACTTGCCGCTGTAGTTTCTCCGGCCCCCACACATCGTCGTCGTTGAAGACCGCGATGAACTCCCCTTCGGCAAGCTCTAACCCCCGGTTGAGGGTGGCGTAGGTGCCGAGGTTTTGCGGATTGAACTCAATGCGGGCTCCGGTGGCGTGCGCCGTCAGCCATTCCCGGGTGCCGTCGGTGCTGCCGTCATCCAGCGCGATGACCTCGAAGTCACGGTAGGTTTGCGCTTGAATTGAGTCCCACGCTTCCTGAATGTAATCCAAATGGTTAAAACAGGTCAAGAGAATGGAGACGCGCGGCATGATCATTCGGGGCGAATGGCAACGGTGAAGTCGGCAATGTCCAGGCTGGGGTCGGCTTGGTCGCCCACGGGCTCCAAGTTGCCTTCGGAGATATTGCTATAGACACGGTCAGCATCTAACCTCAGGGTTAAAAAGCGGTTGGTTTGGCTCGGGATACGACCATCCCCCAGGGCATCCCACAGGCGGCCCGTACCGCTGGGATTGGTGTTGTTCATGGTCAGCAAGTTGATCTGCACCGACCGGTAGCGGTTTAGATCGGCGAGGGGCACCAACTGACTCATGTCCACGCTAAAGCCGATCTCTTGGTTGCCGACTTCCACCGGAATCGTGTCCACCGGCGTGCCCGTCAGCGTCCACTCGTTCAGCGTGGCATCGCGGAACTGATAAATCTGGTACTGCGGCGAGCCCAGAGGGTTCC
>CAZDWU010000103.1:0-1352 GCA_964509165.1 uncultured Chthonomonas sp.
CCGGAAGGCGAATACCCGACCAAGGGCAAGGCGATTGCCGTCTCCGGGCCGCCACCCGAAGAGACGGGCTGGGAAGCTCAAACCGTCGTCACTGGTATCCCGAACGGTTGGGGCATGGCGTGGTTGCCGGATGGGCGGCTCCTCGTCACGCAGAAAGGCGGCGGGATCAGCGTGGTGGAGGATGGCAAGCTCAGCGTCAACGCCATCTCGGGGGCCCCAACGCCCGCCGCCATCGGCCAGGGCGGCCTAATGGACATCGTGGTGCACCCGGACTTTGCCCAGAACGGCTACGTTTTCTTCACCTATTCGGTGGGTAACGAGGGGGCGAACCGCACGGCATTGGCCCGCGGCACGCTGCGTGGCACCACGGTTTCCGACCTCAAGGTGCTGGCCGAAACCAATATTAGCAAGTCCGGGGGGCAGCACTTCGGTTCGCGAGTGGCATTCTTGCCGGACAAAACCTTGCTCTTTAGCATCGGCGACGGGGGGAACCCGCCGAGCGCGTACAACGGCAAGAACATCCGCGACTACGCCCAGGATCTCAGCACCACCAATGGCAAGGTCCTGCGCATGGATGCGGATGGCAAAGCTCCGACGGATAACCCCTTTGTGGGCAAGTCGGGCGCGGACCCGATGATCTACACCTATGGCCACCGCAACATCCAGGGTCTAGCGGTGGATGCGAAGGGGCGCGTCTTTGCCAATGAGCACGGCGCGCGCGGCGGGGATGAACTGAACATCCTGATTCCGGGCGGCAACTACGGCTGGCCCTTGGCTACCTACAGCAACGAATACAGTGGCCCGGCCATTAGTGACAAGCAAGCGCTGCCGGACATGGTGGACCCGATTGTGGCGTGGACCCCTTGCCCGGCCCCGAGCGGATTGGTGGAATACACGGGTTCCGAGTTTCCGGCCTGGCGCGGGAGTCTGATGAGTGGCGGCCTGGCCGGGCAGGATATTCGGCGCGTGGCGGTGGACGAAAAGGGCCGCGTGACGGGGCAAACCAAGCTCAGCATGGGGGTTCGCATCCGCGACGTGCGGATGGGTCCGGATGGGCACCTGTACGCCCTCACCGACGAGGGGCGGGGTCGAATTTTCAAAATCGTTGCGAAGAAATGAACAATTGAGAGGGGCCTGCGTCCATAACTGACGAGCAGGAGATCTCAAATGAGAACATTCGCAACTGTATTGGCCGTGTTGGCGGTGAGTTTGACGTTTGCGCAAGGCGCAGGACCGGGGGGCGGCCAAGGCCGACCGGGTGGTGGCCAGGGCCGCATGGGTGGCGGCATGATGCAAGAAAATCGCGTCACGCTCTTAATGCGCCCCGACGTGCAGCAAGAGCTGAAGATCAC
>CAZDWU010000103.1:1452-4420 GCA_964509165.1 uncultured Chthonomonas sp.
GCGGGCAACAGCTCGGTCATGGACCAGGAGATTGCCAAGGCTATCAACCTGACCGATTCGCAAAAGGCCAGCATCCAGCAAGCGCAGCAAGAGCAGCGCCAAAAGATGATGGAAATGATGCAGGAAGCCCGGCAGAACGGGGGCGACATGGCGGCCATGGCCGAAATGCGCACCAAGATGCAGGCCGAAATGAACGAGACGATCGGCGGCATTCTTTCGACCGAACAAAAGGCGAAGCTGCGCGAAATGAGCGGTGAGCCGTTCACCTTCCAGGGCGGCGGGGCCGGCCGAGGTGGTGCCGGTGGCCGAGGCGGAGCTGGTGGCGGAGCTGGCGCTCGCGGTGGTGCGGGCGGCGGCGGCAACTAAGCCGAGTGTCGATGAGGGAAGTGACGGGCGGGGGGAACCCCGACCCGTCCTTTTTACTTTATAGAGTAAGTGGTGACCTTCTTGCGGTCGCAACCGTATAAATGGAATACGATCTCCAGGGGCCGCCACGTTTTGAGAGCAAAGCGGGGTGTTCTCGCCCCACACTGGAGACCAATCCAGGGGCCGACCCGCTCTTCTTGAGCGGTCATCGGCCCCCTTCTCATTCTTCGGCTTCGCGGTATTGCACCAGCCCCACGGCGTTGCCGTCGGGGTCGGTGACGACGCCAGACCACCCTACGCTCGGCACTTCGCTCCGTTCGGAGGCGATCTGGCCCCCGAGTGCCACCGCCCGGCTCATCATGGCGTCCAGGTTTTCCACCTGGAACCAGAGCGAGGGAGAATCCCCGGCATTGACCGACTCGCGCTTGGCCAGGCCGCCGATGTGCGTGCCCTGGAGGCCAAACACGCGCATATCGTCGCCAAAGGCGGCGAAATCCCATCCGAAGAGGCCCTGATAAAACGCCTGCGCCCGGTCCAGATCCCGGACGAAATACTCCACGTGACAAAGGTTGTTGTAGTTCATGGCTTTCTGCCTGAGGGAGATTGTAGGGTGGCGGCGCCTTACGATTCGTGCCCAATCTTGCGATTCGGGCGGGCCTTGGCCAGGCGCGGGGCGTGTCCCCACTCGGCGCGGTAAGCCCGAACGAACGCTGACCGACTCTCGTAACCCGCTTCCAGGGCGGCGGCCGAAACGGACATCCCCCGGCTTATGAGCAGGTGGGCGCGGGAGAGGCGGCAGCGGCGGCCGTAGCGGTGCGGCGTGACGCCGTAGGTGGCGCGAAACAGGCGGTGAAAGTGCCCCGGGCTCAGCGTAGCCACGCGCGCCCAATGGGCCAAGGAAGTGGCCTCGGGCTGGGCTTCAAGTTGCTGCCTTGCCTTCTCCAGCAGGAGGTACACCTCGGCCCGGTGCGTCCACGTTTGGTGCGGCAGGCGGGCCATCGCGAGGGCACCGGGGCACGGCATGGCCAGGATGATACTCAAGCCCTGATTTTCAACACACCCCGAACTTTTTCTCAAAAAGCACAAGAATAGGGGTGGACATTGCGAACGCAACGACTTGGTTGGCGCGTCTGACCTTTGAAGCTCCCGCGTTTCTGCGGGTCTTCGGGATGAAACCCATGAAATGGAGAATGACAGTCCTTTGGTTTTTGCTTGTCTCTGCGGCCATGATGCTCGTGGCGTGCGGCGGAGGCGGAAGCGACACCACGGGAGGCACGCGTTCGGTCCGAACGTTTGTCTCTGACACCTTTGCCGATGATTACCAGAACGTTTTTGGCACCCTTTACCGCGTCGAACTCTTGACGGCGGCCAACACCCCCGCGACGATTTACGACAGTACGACGGGGTCCACCTATGACTTCAAGCAGCTGGGTGACACCAGCGGTTCGCGCTTCGCCTTCCTCGCCAATGCGGTGGTGGCGAACGAGACCTACACCCAGGTGCGAGTGGTGGTGGGAGCCACCATGCAAATCGTGCCGACTGGCAGCACCAATGCCAACACCGTGAACGTGGTGGGCGATGGCCCGGCCGCGGGCGGCAAGGTGACCATTACGCGCACGCTGGCGACTCCGGTCACGTTCGGCGTGACGGACGACTTTGTGCTGGACTTCGATCTCGCCAACTTCACCATTACGGGTTCCAATGTGACTCCGGCTATCCGCCGCAACAACGGCAATGGCCTGGATGACACTGCTCGTCACGAAGAGGACGACATCAAGGGTACGGTCTCGGGCCTCACGGGCACGGTGCCGAATCAGCAGTTCACGCTCACGCGATTGAACGACTCGGTGACGGTGTTCATGGATGCCAACACGACGGTCTTTAATGGCAATGGCGCGAGCAATCCGGCGGTGGCCAACGGCCAAGTGGTGGAGGTCTACGGCCTCTTCAATACCGCCCGAAACGGCATCGTGGCCACCAAGGTCAAGATCGAAGATGGCAATGGTGGCGATGACAACGACGAAGCTGAGGGCGCGACCTCGGAAGTGAACGCCACGGCGGGCACCTTCCGCATCACCTACGGCACGTTCTTCGGGTTCGATCCGAAGGGTTCGTTCGTCAATATCGAAACCACGGCCAACACCGTTTACCGCGCCAATAGTGGTGCGATCATCACCAAGGCCGAGTTCTTTGCGGATATCGCAACGACGGGCCTGGCGGAAGCCGAAGGCACCTTCAACCCCACCACCAACACCCTCGTGGCTACGAAGGTGAAGGTGGAAGATGAAGGCACCGGTGGCGGTGGCGGCGGCGGTGGTGCCGGCGAGAAGGAAGCCAAGGGTGGCTACGTGGAAGGCAACGCCACGGCTGGCACGCTGGTGATCTCCGTCACTGAGTACGAAGGGTGGTCGTTCCCGGGTGGCAATCTGTCCATCCGCACCAGCGGCTCCACGGAGTACAAGAACGCCAACAACGAGAATGTGACCAGGGCCGCATTCTTTGCGCTGCTGAACACGAACGTGGACGTGAAGGTCCACGGGACGCTGGACGGCGCCACGACCATCAACGCGCGCGAACTTCGGATTCTCGACTAACCGAAGCG
>CAZDWU010000103.1:4520-6420 GCA_964509165.1 uncultured Chthonomonas sp.
TCGGCCATGGGTTGGGTCAGCAGCTTGGGGGCGTGGCCTTCCATGCTGATGCCGAGTTCAGCCATGGCGGCGACGGCCATCGGGTTCAGCTCCTTGCCGCTGACGGTGCCGGCGGATTGGGCCTCGACGGGGGCGCCGGATTCGCGGGCCATGGCGTTGAGAAAGGCTTCCGCCATTTGCGAGCGGCCGGCGTTGTGCACGCACACAAAGAGGACTCGGGTCACTGCCGCAGTCTACTGGGCGTGAGGGGCGGGAAAGGTTAAGAAAGGGGGCCCGTAGCCCGAATGGAGCGGTGTCCATGTGATTGCCGTTTTTGAGCCTATAACCTGCATTTTAGGTTCAAGTTTGCCGTATAATAGTAGTGAGATGGCGTCGCTCGCGAAGACCAACAAGTATTTGCGCACGAAAGAAATGCGGTTGCGCATGGCGGCCAAAACGTCCCTGAACTGCAGCGTCATCGAGGGTGCTCGGGGCATCAAAAAGATCAAGTTCGTCATCGAGGACGGAAAGATCGTTCGCCACGACGAATCGAGCCCTCGAAGTGAAGCGTAAGCAGGCCGTATTCTTTCCTGTGTAACGCGAGGCTTATGGCTTCGTAGTACTCCTGCTTGAGCAGAGCGCCGTCGCGACCTGCAAACCCGTGGTCAGGGGCCGGAAAATCTGCTTGGAGGGCCATGAGTTCAGTGATCCATCGGCCCATGCGACCATTCCCTTCACGAAAGGGATGGATCGCTATGAATTCGGCATGGACCTCTGCAAGGATAGCGGCAAGCTGAGCTTGAGATTCTGCACGACATGGTGTATGTCGAGCGAGCATCTCCTTCGCAAATGTCTCCATGTTTCGGGGAATGTAGGCAGCGTGTGAGAACCTGAACTCTGAAACGGTGCCTTGAGCAGGTGCAGTGACATCCACTTGTCGGTACTGGCCCGCAAAGGGATAGATGCCCCCGAGCCAGTCGCGATGCATGTCTAAAAGGAGGTCCGTAGTGAAGACCGTTGAAAGATCGATTTGCTCGTAGTAGGCAGTGCGGGTTCTAGTTAGTGCCTCGTACTCTGCATCCTGGATCGCCCTTACCGAGGTGATCCCGTGGAGGTTCTTGAGCACGCGCCCCCGTGAACCGGATTGAAACTCGTCCTGCTCATTGGCTCGGTACCGGCTCACCGCCCAAGTCTACTTTCCACAGGAGGTCCATCAAGATCTCGGGGCCGTCAATTTCTGACTTCAAATTGGACTACACTGCGGCGTGCTCTCGGCGCTTCTGACGATCGGACTCATGACTGCCACGCCCCCTGCCGCTTCGAACAATCCCATCTTCCCCGGCTGGTACGCCGACCCCGAAATCCACGTGTTCCAGGGCCGCTACTACGTCTATCCCACCTACAGCGCCCCCTACGAGAAGCAGACTTTCCTCGAAGCCTTCAGCAGCCCCGACCTGGTGCACTGGCACCGCGAGGGCCGGGTGCTGGATTTCGCCCAGATCCCCTGGAGCACCAACCGCGCCGCGTGGGCGCCCAGCGTGATTGAGCGGAACGGCACCTACTACATGTATTTCAGTGCCGGGGATGGCGCAGGCATCGGCGTGGCGACCAGCAAAGACCCTGGCGGCCCCTTTGTGGATGCGCTGGGCAAGCCGCTCATCAAGGATGTGATCAACGGCGCGCAAGCCATTGACGCCAACGCCTTTATTGACGACGACGGCCAGGCGTATCTCTATTACGGTGGGTGGAAGCACGCCAACGTGGTGCGCCTGAACGACGACATGATCAGCACCGAAGGCGAGTTCATCGAGATCACGCCGGAGAACTACGTGGAGGGCAGTTTCATGCTCAAAAAGAACGGCGAGTACTACTTTATGTGGTCCGAAGGCGGCTGGGGCAACGATAGCTACGGCGTGGCCTA
>CAZDWU010000104.1:0-6180 GCA_964509165.1 uncultured Chthonomonas sp.
ACAACAAAACGGCGCCGCAGATTCGCGAGCAGATCGAATTCTTAACCCTTGAGACAGCGAAGCTGCCCAGCACCAAGTCTCTTTAGTCGAGCTACGCCCCGAGCTGGTCCGGGTTCAAGCCCTGCAGTTCCGGTAGCAAGAAGATGCCGTCCTGGCGGATGAGCACGTCATCGAACCAGACTTCCCCGCCGCCGTAATCCGCGCGCTGGATATTCACGATGTCCCAGTGGATCGCGCTCTGGTTCCCGTTCCCGCCCGGCCCGGTATACGCATTGCCCGGCGTGAAGTGGAAGCTCCCCGCGATCTTCTCATCAAAGAGCGTGTCCTTCATCGGGTGCAGCACAAACGGGTTGTAGCCCAGCGCAAACTCGCCAAAGTAGCGCGCCCCCTCGTCCGTGTCGAGGATCTCGTTCACCTTGTCGGTCTGCGCGCCCGCCTCGGCGTGCACAATGCGCCCGTTCTCCACTTCAAACCGGATGTTCTTGAACTCCGTGCCCTGATACAGCGACACCGTGTTGTATTGCACCGTGCCGTTCACGCTCTCGCGCACCGGGCAGCTAAAGCACTCGCCATCGGGGATGTTGCGCCGCCCGTGGCAGCTCACCGCGCCAATGCCCTTGATGCTGAACTCGATATCGGTGCCCGGCCCCACCAGGCGCACGCGGTCGGTGCGGTTCATCAGCTCCACCAGCGGGCGGGCCGCCACTTCCATGCGCTTGTAATCCATGGTGCACACCCGGAAGTAGAAGTCCTCCCACGCGGCAGTGCTCATGTTGGCCTGCTGGGCCATGCCGGCGGTCGGCCAGCGCAGGGCCACCCACTTGGTGTTGGGCACACGCCGCTGGAACACCACCGGGGCCGCATACAGCTGGCTCCAAATCGTCATCTTGTCGCTCGGCACGTCGGCCAGGGCGCTCACGTTGTGGCTGCCGCGCAGGGCAATGTAGGCCGTCATCCGGTCCATCTCGTCCGCTTCGTTTGCGGCAATGGTGGTGGCGTTGGCCTCGGTCATGCCCATCAGCAGTTGGCGACGCACCACTTCGCTTTCGAGTCGCACGGCCACCTGCGCCCCGCTGGTTTGGGCCACCCGCACCACTTCGGCCACCGCATCCTCGGGCACATCAAAGGCGTGGATGAGCACGCGGTCCTCGGACGTGAGTTGCGTGGAGTGGGTCACCAGAAGTTCGGCCAATTGCGTGACACGCGGGTCGAGCATATTCTCCACTTTACCGATTTGTCCTGGTTTCCCTCGGCCCGGTGGAGGTTAGGCTTTGGGTCCATCCGGGGGCCTGAGTATGCTTTTACTTTGGTCATGCCTCTGGGCGACATCCTTCTCGGCCGACGACTCGGCAACTCCGAAGACCACGAACAAAAAATCGGTCCTACGACCGGTTTTCCGCTCCTCGGTATCGACGCCCTTTCCAGTACTGCTTACGGTACGGAAGCCGCGCTCTTCGTTTTAATGTGGGTCGGCATGGTCGGCTTCAGCGTGCTCATGCCCATCACTTGGGTGATCATCGCGGTGATGACTATCGTGATGCTGAGCTACCTGCAAACGGTGGTCGCCTACCCCAACGGGGGTGGCAGCTACACCGTGGCTACCGACAACCTGGGGCGCAAGCCGGGCCTCATTGCGGGCAGTGCGCTGTTGCTGGACTACATCCTGGTCGTCGCCATTGGCTCCTCGGCCGGTGTGGGGGCGCTGGTGTCAGCCTTCCCGCATCTCCAGCCCTACTTGGTGCCGATGTCGCTCGCACTCGTGTTGATGATGACGATCATCAACCTGCGCGGGGTGAAGGAATCGGGGGCGGCGTTTGCCATCCCGGTTTACGGCTACATTGTCATCCTGCTGGGCATCATCGCCCTCGGCATCTTCAAGACCGTGCAGGCCGGGGGCAACCCGGTGCCGCTGGTGCCGCCCGAGCACATCCACGAAACCACGCAGACCATCGGTTGGCTTCTCTTGCTGAAGGCCTTCAGCAACGGGTGCGCGGCCCTCACCGGGATTGAAGCCGTGGCCAACGGGGTGCCGCTCTTCCGCGACCCCGCCAGCAAGAACGCCCAACGCGTCCTCATCATGGTCGTCGGCGTGATGGCGCTCATCTTTGCCGGTCTCGCCTTCTTGGCGAATGCCTACAAGACGCCGGCGATGTCGGCCGAAGAAGGCAACTACCGCACGGTGCTTTCGCAGATCGTGGCGGCGGTGGTGGGCAACGGCCCCGCTTATTACATCTTCCTCTTCTTCCTGTTGGCGCTGATGGCACTCTCGGCCAATACGGCTTATGCGGGCTTCCCGCGCATGTGCCGCCTGCTGGCCCGAGACGACTATTTGCCGCACGCCTTTGCCGCACGGGGCCGCCGCTTGGTGTTCCACTACGGCATCTGGGTGCTCACGGGCTTTGCCTGTCTGCTCATCGTCGCGTTTGGCGGCTTGCTGGAACGCTTGCTGCCGCTCTACGCCGTGGGGGTCTTTGTGGCGTTCACCCTCAGCCAATTCGGGATGGTGAAGCACTGGAAGCGACACCCCGAAGAGCTGGCCCAGAAGCGATTCCCGTGGCTGCCGCGCACCATTAACTTTGTGGGTGGCGTGGTGACGGGCGTGGCCACGCTTGTCATTCTCTACACCAAGTTCCAGCAGGGCGCGTGGCTGGCCCTCATCATGGTGCCGGGCTTTGTGGTGCTGTTCCTCGCCATCAAGCGGCACTACATCGAGGTGAACCGCATGACCTCGGCCCACCACAGCATCGACACGGAGAACCTGGAGCCCCCGCTCATCATCGTGCCCGTGCAGCGTTGGAGTTCGATGACCGAGCATGCGATCCAGTTCTCGGTAACTTTGAGCCCGGACGTGGAGGCCATCCACATTGCGGACGGGGAGGATGATGAATCCATCATGTACCTCCACCGCGACTGGGACCAGTTTGTCGTGGAGCCGCTGGAGGCCATTGGCAAGAAAGCGCCCGAACTCATCGTGGTGCCCAGCCCCTACCGGCACATCATCCGGCTGATCCTGGATTACGTGCGGGCCAAGCGCAAGACGCACCCCGGCCGCCGCATCATGGTGGTGGTGCCGGAGCTAGTGGAAGCCAAGTGGTACCAATACTTCTTGCACAACCAGCGGGCGCAGGCTCTCAAGGCGGCGTTGCTGCTGCAGGGCCAGCAGGACATCATGGTGCTCAACGTGCCCTGGTATATGCACCCCGAGCGCCGCGCCAAGGAGGCCGGAGCTGCCGATAGCCGCCGCGACCGGCTAACCGGGTTGTAAAACTAGGGTTCTGGAGCTTCGCCAACCGAGTACTATAGAGGGCCGCAAACCGAACGCGTATGGAATCACGACAAAAGCAAGCGCTGTTGAGCGTCTGGATTGCCTTGTCGGCAGTGTTTGGCACTGTCTTCGTCACCTGGTTGGCGATGAATTCCATTCCGCAATCCGGGATCGGCAACGACCGGGCTCGCATTGTGGACTTGAACCAAGTTCCGGAGCGTCCGGTGTCGGCCCCGGCGAAGACCCCGGCCCTGGTGGCCAAGGCCGATCTGCCGGCCAAGAAGCCGCCGACGGAGGCGAAGCCGACCAAGCTGGCTCCTGTTGAAAAGAAGCCTGCTGAACTGAAGCCGGTGGAAAAGAAGCCGGTGGAAAACAAGCCCGTTGCGAAGGAGCCGATGAAGAAGGCCCCCGTGCAGCGCGCGGAGCCCCAACCCGCAGAATCCAAGCCGGCCGAACCCCGACAGACTCCCGGTCCGGTGGCGAAGAATGAATCCGCCCCGGCCAAGCCTGCCCAGCCGGCTAAGACGGATCCCAAGCTCGCGCTGAACAAACCGCGTGATGCGGCCCCGGCGAACCCGGCCCCCGCGCGCAAGGAAGAGCCACAAGCCAAGCCGGAACCCAAGCCCGAATCCAAGCCGAAGGAATCCCCCAAGCCCGCTGCGCCCAACCTGCGCGACAAGCCTTCGGGCGTGCCTATGCGCATGGCGCCGGTGCCCGCTCCCCCCAAGGACAAGGCGAGCAACAAGTCCGACGTGATGATGCCGATTCCGGTGGAACCGGAACCCCGCATTGCGCCGAACCGCCCCGAGCCGACCCCGCTGCTCACCCCGCGCCCCAACAATTTGCCCGCGTATTCGCCGGTCGAAGTCACCTTCCCGCGCCCCATGGGGCTCGTGCCCGCCCCGTTCGGCTACGCCCAAATCTGGAACGGCAACCGGGATGAAAAGCTCGTGTGCTTTACCTTCGACGACGGCCCGCACCCCAGTTTCACGCCGCGCCTGCTCAAGCTCCTGCGGGAGCAAGACGTCAAGGTCACCTTCTTCTTCATCGGGAGGAACGTGGATATCTGTCCGGACATCGCCCGCGCGGCCCTGGCGGACGGCCACGAGCTAGCCAACCACACCTACGATCACATTCGCCTCACGGGAATGCCCCCGGCGGTGATTGAGCGAGAACTGACCGAAGGGGCGGCCTCCATTGAGCGCGCCACCGGCGTTTGGCCGATCGTGTTCCGCACGCCGGGCGGCGGCTATTCGCAAGAAGTGCTCAACGTGGCGCAGCGCCTTGGGATGACGATGGCGCAGTGGTCAAGCAACGCGATGGACGCCACCCAGGCCAACGGGGAGAACCCCACGCCGGACCGCATTTATCGCAACGTGATGTCCACCATGAAGCCGGGCAGCATCGTTCTCCTGCACGAGCCCTCCAAGGGTTCGCTGGAAGCTCTGCCGCGCATCATCCGCGATCTTCGCGCCCAGGGTTATCGCTTCGTCACCCTCAAAGAGATGATGGAACGACACGGCAACGAGATCACGACTTGGGAAGAAGCCCGCTCGCGCGGGGACTTCTCGCCGCGAGATTACGTCCTAAGTAAGGATGGTTAGCGCGCGCCGACTTCTCGCCACATGTGCCCTCGCGGTGGTGGCGGTGGTCGCGTTTGCCCAGGTTCAGCTCGATCAGAGCACGCCCCGTGCCTTGCTCAAGACCTTTCCGGAGGTCATGCGCTCGGGTTCCCTCGCCGATGCGCTCCCGGCTCTGGATATCGACCGGAAGCCGGAGGACAACGAAGGCTCCCCCACTCCCGAACTTGAGCGCACCCTGACCCACCTCGCGGAGGTGCTCGATGCCCTGGGGGTTGACCCTAGCCAAGTGCCTGAGAACCCCGGCGCCGACCGCCTGACGGTGCAGCCCGTGCGCAACGAGTTCGACAGCCTGGTCGGCAACGTTTCTCTGGTCCGCAATGGGAGCCGCTGGCAGTTCAGCCGCGAGACACTTGCGGACCTGGATGCCATTCACACCGCAGTGTTCCGGGCGCGTTCCGGAGAAGGCACAAGCGGCGAAGTGGCCAAGGATGTGGTCGCCCCGGACGGATTGAAGTCTCCGCGCGACACCATGCGCACGTTCCTGACGGCGATGAACGAGGATCGCCCCGGAGAAGCGGCGACCGCACTGGACCTGCGCCAAATCAACTCCGTCATCCGCGATGACGAAGGCCCGCGCTTGGCGGCGCTCCTGCTTGCCATCCTTAACCGCACGGAGTACATCGACCTCAGCCGCATCCCGGACGAACCCGCCGGCGAACCGTTCCTCTACCGCTCGTACACCCAGCGGGCCACGGGCCAAGCGGTGGGAAGCATTGTTCTGGCCCGCCAGGAGGATGGCGGCTGGCGGTTTACCCCCACCACGGTCAAGGAACTCGACGCGATTTGGCAGACGGTGAAGGATCAGCCGCTGGTATCCGGCACCAAGGACATCGACCCGGCCGCTCTCGATCCCTCGGCGTATCTCAAATCGCAGTTCCCGCCGCAGTTCCACGGTAAGACGTTGTGGCTAGAAAACTGGCAGTGGCTGAGCCTGCTGGGGTTGCTGCTGGGCGCGGGAGCCATTGGCCACGGGGTGCGCTTGGTGGTGCGGTTGCTTCTTCGCCGCACGCTCACCCCGGATCAGTTCGCCGCGAACCGCTCTAAGCTCCGCACCTTTGGCCGGTCACTCAGTTTGGTCATCGCCTGTAGCGTGCTACACGCGGGGCTGGCTTCGCTCGGCTTGCCCGAGTGGTGGCGAGCGACTCTCCTGGTGGTGGCCAAGCTCGGCTGGGCGCTGGGCGGGGCAATGGCGCTTAGTGCCGCCTGGGATCTGGCCCTCGCGTGGTGGTCACGCCGGGACGAAGCCCAAAGCGGTCGCCGCGAGAAGCTCGT
>CAZDWU010000105.1:0-6112 GCA_964509165.1 uncultured Chthonomonas sp.
ATGCGCACCGGGCGCTGGGCGCCCATGGGGAAGATATCAATGATGCCCCCGCGCCGCGCGAACTGGCCGGGGATGCGCACGGGGTCGCCGGGTTCGTAGCCCACGCGCTTCAGTTGGGGCACGAGTTCCACGGGGTCCACGGTGCTGCCAACACGGATTTCGGCAAGTTCAGCCGTTAAAACATCACCGGGAAGCGTGCGCTCGAGGGCGGCGCTGACGGTGGCCACTACTACGCCGGGTTGCCCCAGAGCCAGGGCACGCAGCGCGCCCAGTCGGTCGCTGAGGGCCACGCTTTCGGGGGCGGCGTCTTCAAAGAGCACGCTCAGTCCGCTCGGCATGGGGCGAATCAGGTTCGTGGGGATGCCGCACAGCCCCAAACGCGCCTGCCATTGCAGCACTCGGTCGTGGTTCTGGGTGAGGATAAGGATCGGCCGGGGCTGATCCAAAAAGGAGGCGGCCACCAGCGGGGCGCGGGCCTCCGGGCATAGGTCAACCCACCGGGTCCCTTGCGAGACGTCAGTGAAAAGCTGCTGCACCCGGGGATGCTGTCGCCAGCGCTCTATGAGCGCGTCCAGCCGCATACGAAGTGCATGGTACCGAAGCCCGAAAAAGACGACGCGGGCAGACCCGCCGCCACCCGCGCAGACCTCCGCGTAGAGTAACCTAGAGAACGAAAGCGATGCCGAAGCGCGTGGAAACCTTGGTTCTGCACGATAGCAGTACGCCCTCCTTTGGGGATATCCAGAAGGGGGGAAGTGTGGTCTTGGCCAACTCTAAGACCCTTGGCGACCTGATTGCCGGGGTGCCGGCGCAGGCCCGCGCCCACGCCCTGTGGCCGCTCACCTTTGGCCTGGCGTGCTGTGCCATCGAGATGATGAGCACGGTGGCGGCGCGCTTTGACTTGGCTCGTTTTGGATCGGAAGCCTTCCGCGCCACGCCCCGCCAAGCGGACGTGATGATCATTGCCGGTCGCTTGAGCAAGAAGATGGCCCCGGTGCTTCGCCAGATTTACGACCAGATGCCGGAACCCAAATGGGTGATCTCCATGGGCGCCTGCGCCAGCACGGGCGGCGTTTATAACAACTACGCGATTGTGCAAGGCGCGGACCAAGTGGTGCCGGTGGACGTTTACGTTCCGGGTTGCCCGCCGTCGCCGGATGCGCTGATGTACGCGATCATCAAGCTGCAGAACAAGATCAAGCACCAGGGCCTCAAGCCGAAGCAGATGGCCTTGCTGGAGCTGAAGCCGCGTGAGGTGGAGTCGGTCTAACCATGAGTTTTGAAGTCTTTCGCGACGTAGCCAAGCCGATCCTGGCCGGGTTCGGGATCACGGCGCGCCGCCTGGCCAAGCCCAAGGCCACGGTGCAATACCCGGAAGAGCGACGGGAGCAATTCCCACGCACCCGCTGGCGCCACGTCTTGACCCGCTACGATAGCGGCCTGGAGCGGTGCATTGGTTGCTCGCTGTGCGCGGGGGCCTGCCCGGCGCGGTGCATCTACGTGGAAGCGGCCGAAAACACGGACCAAGAACGGTACAGCCCGGGTGAGCGCTACGCGGTGCGCTACGAGATCAACATGCTGCGGTGCATCTTCTGCGGCTACTGCCAAGAGGCTTGTCCGACGGGCGCGATCGTGCTGCGCAAGGACTTTGAATTGGCGAACTACGAGCGCGAAGACTTCATCTATACGAAAGAGATGTTGCTGGAAGCGCGTCGCCCCGAGCCGGCTACCACCCACTAATCTCACCACGAGTACGATGGCAAAAAAGGGGCGCAAGCCCCTTTTTTCTTGCCGCTTAACCGGCCCTTCACATCGTTGACTTGCCGTTAACCAAGGGGCCCTCATGCTGGAATGCGAGGTCGACTCGAATGAGACGCACGGCATTCACATTAATTGAGCTTCTCGTCGTTATTGCCATCATCGCCATCTTGGCGGCGATCCTTTTCCCGGTCTTTGCCAAGGCCAAGCAGGCGGCGAAGGTCACCAGCACCATGTCCAATCTGAAGCAGGTCGCGCTCGGCTTGCCGATGTACAGCACGGACTACGACGATATGGCCGTGCACGAGTACGGCACGAGCTACTTGAACCAGGACACGTGGGTGGGCGACATCTACCCGTACGTCAAGAACCGCAGCGTCTTCTTCGACCGCACGGTGACGGAACCCAAGGGCGACCTTCACCCGGACCCGTTCTATCCCGGCTACAACTACCGCTGGGAATGGATCACGAACCTCTCCCTCAACACCGACGGTTACAGCCGCACGTTCGGCGGAAGCAGCTGCACGAGCATGACGTGGTCCGAAGGGCCGGTGCGCTCTCTCAGCAGCATCGATCAGATCGCCGACCGCCTCGCGGTCGCCCCCATGCGCTACGCCAACCTCGAAATTGGCTGGATGCGCTTCTACGGTATCGATGCGGCCTGGCCGACCATGGACCGCTACGCCACGGGTTGGTCTTGGAACCAGCTGATCTGGGATGCGCGCAAGCAGTACGGTCAACGATTCGTGGGTGCCTTCGCCGATGGCCACGTGGGCAAGTTTGGTAAGGAGAAGTTCGTGTCGTACTACGTGGATAATCCGGCGCAAAACGAAGCCAATACGTACACGCAATTCTGCGCAAAGATGGACGAAAAGAACCTGTGGGCGTTCTGGGGTCGGCCCTGGCAGAACGACTGATGCGGTGGGCTAGCCTTGTCGCGGTCCTCGCTCTCTTGATGGGCTGTAGCTCCGATCCGGGTCCGAACGATCCGACGATGACACCGGAACAAGAAGCGAAGATCCAGCAGGACCGCTACACGCCGGAACAACAAGCGGCGAGGGACAACCGACCGCGATAGAGCCTAAAGAGAGGCCGGGAGAAGATAAGGGCTCCCGGCCTTTCTCCTTTAGCCTTCCTTGCCCCAGCGCTGGGTGGCGAGGGCCACGCGCTGGCCAAAGTGGCGGGCGGTGGCGAAGCTGCTCTCACGGATCCCTTCGTTGCCCTGGTCGGCATTGGCCTGCACGAAGAGGCCGCTGGTGGCCCCCACATTGTTGAGGTCATCCGGGGAGCCGGCCGAGGAGTTGTTGCCCGGCATCAGGTCCAGCCCCACCCAGACCATGCCGTGCTGCAGGGCCAGGATCTGCAGGGTGGTCATGGTGATGTTCTTGTCTCCACTCCACGAGGCACTGACCGTGAAGCCGGCCGCGACCTTGTTCTTCCAGGCTTGCGAGAACCAACGCTTGCTGCTGTCATCCTTGAACTGTGCAAACGGGGCCGAAACATTGCCCATGTAGGTCGGCGAGCCAAAAATGATGGCGTCGGCTTGGTCCAGGGCGTCCCAATCCACGTCGGGCAGATGGTAGAGCGTCGCGGTGACGCCTTCGACTCCGTTCGCGCCCTCAGCGACCGCTTCCGCGACGGCTTTGGTGTGGCCGTAGCCACTGGCGAAGACGATGGCGACATTGAAAGTGGTTGTCATTGCAACTATTTACGCGGCATTCCGCCGGATTGTTCGCGCAGAAGGCCGAAATTCCTGCGGCGATTTCGTAGAATGGGCGCATGCGTATTGGCGGATGGATGACATTGGGAGCGGCGCTCCTGGTGCTGGCAGGATGCACGAGCGGCGGCGAAGCCCCGAAGGCGGACGGAACGGCCCCGGCCGGCGACCAAAGTAAGCCCTTTAAGGTCGCGCTTTTGACCCCCGGCCCCGTGAGCGATGCGGGCTGGAATGCGATGGCCTACAAGGGCCTGCAGGCGATCAAGTCGGAACTGGGCGCGGAAGTGAACAACCAAGAGGCGACGGGCAGCCAAAAGCTGGACGCCATGCGGAGTTACGCCCAGGATGGCTACACCCTGGTGTTCGGCCACGGGTTTGAATACAACGACCCGGCGGCTGAGCTCGGTCCGGCCTTCCCGGATACGTTCTTTGTGACCAGCTCGGGCGGCAAGACCGGCCCCAACGTGGGTGCCTTCCGGTTCTATCTGGAGCAGGGCTTCTACTTGGCGGGCTACACCGCCGGGCTGATGACCAAGACCGGCAAGGTGGCCATGATCGGCGGCGACCGAGTGCCGAGCATCGCCAGCACCTTCAAGGCCTTTGCGGCCGGGGCCAAGGCGGCCCGCCCGGACGTGGTGGTGATCGAGAAGTTCACCGGCAACGGCCAGGACGTGGCGGCGGCCAAGCAGGCCACCCTGGCGGCCATTGGCGAAGGTGCGGACTTTGTGATCCACCAAGCCAACGCGGCGGCCCAGGGCGTCTTTGACGCTTGCAAGGAAAAGAACGTGAAGGCTTTTGGGGCCAATCTGGACCAAAACAGCAACGAGAGTGGCGTAGTGTTGGCCAGTGCGATCATCAATGCCGAGCCGGCCTTTGTGGCGCTCGCCAAGGATGTGAAGGAAGGCAAGTTCAAGGGTGAGGTCCGGCTGACCGGCATGGCCGAGAAGTCCATTGACTACGTCTACAACCCGGCCCTGGAGAGCCAAATCCCGGCGGACGTCAAGGCGAAGGTGGAAGCGGAGCGTGCCCGAATCCTGAGCGGCGAGTTCACCGTTCCTAAGGACGAGTTCTAACTCTTGCCCGACGAACCTCTCCTGCGCGTCCAGAACGTCACCAAGCACTTCGGTCCGGTGGCGGCGCTTACGCAAGTGAGCGTGGATTTCTGGCCGGGAGAGGTTCATGCCGTTTTAGGCGAGAACGGGGCGGGGAAGTCCACCCTCATGAACGTGATGGCGGGCTTTTTGCAGGCGGATTCCGGCGCCATGCAGTGGCGCGGACAGCCCCTGCCGCCTTCGGCCCCGGATGTGTTGCGAGACCTCGGGATTGCCATGGTCCACCAGCACTTCAAGCTCGTGCCGGTGATGACGGTGGCCGAGAACATTGCCCTCGACCGGATGGGGGGCACGCAGGGCCGCCTTGATCTGGAAACCGTGATTGCCCCGGCCCGGGCCATTGCCGCCCAGTTGGGCTGGCAAGTGGATTTCGACGCCCCGGTACACACCCTGCCGGTGGGGGTGCAGCAGCGGGTGGAGATCCTAAAAGCGCTGGCCGGGCCGAGCGACCTGCTGATCCTAGATGAACCCACGGCCGTCTTGGGGCCGGAGGAAGTGGCGGAACTCATCCGCATCCTTCGTGATCTGGCCGCCGAGGGCCGGGCGGTGGTTCTGATCGCCCACAAGCTGGAGGAAGTCTTTGCGGTGGCCGACCGCATGACCATCCTGCGCAAGGGCCTGCACATGGGTGAGCGCCTGCGCGCTGCGGCCGACATGAGCGAGGTGGCGGCGCTGATGGTGGGCGAAGACCCGCCCCGAGGTGCCCCGGTGACCGGCGAACCCGGCCCGGTCCGACTAAAAGTCGAGAACCTGAGCGTAAAGGGCGACCGAGGCGAAGCGGCAGTGCGCGAACTGAGCTTTGAAGTCCGCGCGGGCGAGGTGTTCGGGATCGGCGGGGTGGATGGCAACGGCCAGACCGAACTGGCCGAAGCCCTGGCCGGCCTGCGCCCCTTCGCGGGCAAGGTTGAGCGGCCGGACGTGGTGGGATTGATCCCCCAAGACCGCCAGCGTGAAGGCCTGGCCCTCTCGCTTAGCATCGAAGAGAACCTCTGGCTCGGGCCGGTGGTGCATGGGCAGGCTGGGTCGGGTTGGTGGCTGTCTTTCCCGCGCCTGCGCGCGGCGAGTGATGAATCCATCCAAAAGTACGGCATCAAGGTGGGGCGTCCGCAAGACCCCGTGTCCTCTCTCTCCGGCGGCAACCAACAGAAGGTGGTGGTGGCGCGGGTGCTGGGTCGCCAACCCGAGCTGGTCGTGGCGCTGAACCCCACCCGCGGTCTGGACGTGAAAGCGGCCGAGTTCGTGCACCAACAGCTCCGAGCGGCGGCCAGCGCGGGGGCGGCGGTGGTGCTCATCAGCACCGACCGGGATGAATTGGCGGCGCTCAGTTCGCGCATCGAGTTTCTTTTGGCCGGGCAGTGGGCGGCCAGCCTGGCGGGCGTATGAAGCGCATCCTCGTCACCGTCGCGACCCTGCTGGGGGCCCTGGTTCTCACATTGGCCGTCTTTGGTCTCGATGTGCCGCAGGCGCTGGGGCTGATTTGGAACGGGGCGCTGGGCTCCGAAGCGGGGATCTCACGCACCCTCGT
>CAZDWU010000106.1:0-6014 GCA_964509165.1 uncultured Chthonomonas sp.
TGCTCGGTGGTCTGCTTGGCGTCTTGCAGGCGGCGCGTCATCGTGTCCAGGCTTCGGCCCAAGTCCCCCATCTCGTCCGGGCCAGTCGCCGGCATCGGCACCACTTGGTCGGGGTTCTCGCTGATCGCGCGGGCCGCTTCGGCCATCTGCGCCACCGGACGTAACACTTGCCGCGAAAGCACCCACGCGGCCATCCCGCTGATGAGCCCCACGCCCGGGAGCAGCCACAGCCAGGTCTGCAACTGCACTTGCTCGAGCAAGGCAAACGAGCCATTTTCCTGCGCGATCTGGACGATCAGAACCTCATCATTCGGGCCGCGCTGCTGAAGGGAAAGCAAGCGGTAAGAAACCCCGTTGATCGTCGTGCTGACAAACAACGGGTTCCGGCTGGCTTTGGCTAACTCAAACTGTCGCTGGTCAAGCGGTTCGGTTTGCCCACGAGGGCCGAGAACCCGACCATCGGCGCCCATGACCCGGATGGGCCCTCCTTGAAACTCCGGCGGTTGGCGGCGGGCATTACGTCGCTCGCCCTCAATCTCCGGGGGCCCTTGCGGGTTGCCAGGGCCTTGCTCACCGCCAAATCCTCCTGGTTCTCCGTTGAAGCGGGGATTCCCGGGCTGCCCGCCTTGCACCTGCTCGCGCATCCACGGCGGGTTGCCTTCCCCGCCGCCCGGCCCGCGCCCCGGCCCGGCAACCATCTGGGCGCGACGCAGCAGAGTCTCATCCAGAACTTGCGTGGCCACTCGCTGGGTTTGGCTCATTTGCAGGGCGGCAAGCCCCACCATCACCAACAATATGGCCAGGGCATTGGCTACCACCAAGCGGAACCGGAGCGACTTCATCATGGGATTACGGCGACTCCATGGTGTAGCCCAGGCCATGGATGGTGCGGATGATGCGGCCCTCGGGGTCCACCTTCTTTCGCAACGACGACATGTGGAAATTCACCGTGTTCGGCAAGGCTTCGTCGCTCTGGAACACGCTCTCCAAAATCTGCTCCCGCGAATACACCCGGCCGGGGTTGCGGGCCATCGCCTCCAGCAACTGAAACTCGCGGTGCGTGAGTTTCACTGGTTCCCCGTCCACCGTCACGCTCTTGTTGTGGGTATCCACCTCAATTGGCCCGACCACAATGCGGCTCTTCTTGAGTTGCACTTCGCGGCGAGTAAGCGCGCGCACGCGGGCCAACAGTTCATCCAAAGCAAAGGGCTTGACGAGGTAGTCGTCCGCGCCCACGTCTAGGCCCATCACCCGGTCCTTCACTTCGTCGCGGGCGGTGAGCATGAGGATGGGCGTGCGGACATCGGCGTGGCGCAGGCTCCGGCAGACGGCCATGCCGTCCTTGCCGGGCAGCATCACATCCAGCAGGATAAGGCCGTAGGAGTTCATCATGGCCATGGTCTCGCCCTCGGGGCCGGTGCTCGCCATTTCCGGCGCGTGACCTTCCCGGCGCAGTGCGGTGGCCACCCCACTGGCGATATCCGGGTCATCCTCGATAATGAGCACGCGCACGCTCAGATTGTAGGCGCATCCTGTGAGGAATTTGTGAGGGCAGGTTCACCCGGGACTCTGCGGGGCGGCTCGGCGTAGAATTTCAGCATGACGACCGTGTGGGTGTTGGCGGCCATGGGGGCAGGATTCGCATCTCCCACCACCCAGCCGGGGCTTGATATTGTCCGCAACGCCCGCAAGCAAGTCGGAGTCACCACCACCTACGACCCCGCCTACGTGCGGCTGAGCTACCCCGGGGGCGACGTGCCGAAGAACACCGGGGTATGCACGGACGTCGTGGTGCGGGCTTTGCGCCCGCTGGGTTACGACCTGCAGAAGCTCATCCACGAGGACTGGCGGGCAAACCGCCGCGCCTACGGCGGTGGGCAGCCCGACCGGAACATTGACCACCGCCGCGTTGTGAATCAGCAGATCTTCTTTGCCCGACGGGGGAAGCGCTTGGCGGCAGGTGCGGCCTACGCGCCCGGGGACTTTGTGGCCTGGAAACTGCCTAACGGACGATTGCACATTGGCGTCGTGAGCGACCGCAAATCGGGCCAGGGCACCCCGCTCATCATTCACAACATTGGCCGGGGCGCCCAGGAAGAGGATGTCCTGAAAGCGTGGGACCAGATTGGCCACTATCGTTGGTTTAACTCTGCTCGCTAGTTCAACCTATCCGGTGACGTAATGCCCCGAGGGGTGCCAAGATGGCACCATGAGCGAAACGGCGGGCACGGGCTTCAGTTGGCAACGGCTGGCACTACCCGTGGTGATGGCGGCGCTGACCTTTTGGCTGTTGCGCGATTTCCCGGCCGAGCAGCGCCACGTCGGCACCATCTTCGCCCTCACCGTGGGGCTCTGGATGAGCGAAGTGATGCCTCTCGGGATCACCGCGCTCGTTAGCAGTGCGCTCCTCATCCTGGCGGGCGGGCTCAACGAAAAGAAGGTTTTTGCTGCCTACGGCGACACCACCATTCCACTCTTTATCGGGAGCTTCATCCTAGCCAAAGGCATGGAGGTCACCGGCCTGGGCGAGCGCTTTGCTCACCTCATCCTCGCCCAAAAGTGGGCCACGCGCTCCGCCTCGGCCTTGCTCCTCTCGGTGGGGGCCATCGCGTGCCTTCTCTCACTCTTTATCAGCAATACCGCCACCACCGCCATGCTCCTGCCCATCGGGCTCAGCCTACTGGCGGCCATTGGTTCGCCCGACCAAACCAGGCTCTACGCCATCGGCCTGATGATGATGCTGACGTGGGGTTCCAGCATTGCCGTTGGTGTGCCCGTTGGCACCCCGCCGAACCTGATTGGAATTGACATGCTCGCCAAGGCCACCGGGGAACGCATCGGCTTTCTGCAGTGGATGACCTTCGGGATGCCCATCACCCTCGCCATGCTGGTGGCGTGCTGGGCGGTGCTGCGCTGGCGCTACGGACGAGGAGCCCCGGCCACCGCTCCCGTCGCGCCGGTCTCCCGGGCCTGCCTGGCTGAAATGGGCCGCATGAGCGAAGGGCAAAGAAACACCCTCTTGGCCTTTGTGGTGGCGATCATTCTGTGGATGCTGCCGGACAGTTTGCTGGCCATCATGGGGCCGGAAAACGAGTTCGCCAAGCAGTTTGCCGCCCGGGTGCCGGCCAGTGTGGCGGCCCTCATCGGGGCGAGCCTGCTCTTCCTGCTGCCCGGGCGCCAAGAGGATTCGCGGATGAACTGGCGCACCGCTGCCAGCATTGACTGGGGGACAATCTTGCTCTTTGCCGGGGGGATTGCCCTGGGGCAGGCGATGTTCGAGAGCGGCCTCGCCAAATCTCTGGGTGAGATGGCCGCCGAGGCCAGCGGCGCTCGCACCGTGTGGGGCATCACGGCTTTGGTCACCGCTGCCGCCATCATGCTCAGCGAACTGGCCAGCAACACCGCCGCCGCCACCACCTTGGTACCCGTGGCCATTGGCCTGGCCGAAGGGGCGGGGGTATCGCCGTTGGCACCGGCCCTGGGCGTGGCCCTGGGGGCCAGCATGGGCTTTATGTTGCCGGTCAGCACCGCCCCGAACGCGATTGTTTACAGTTCGGGGTTAGTGCCGGCACGCGAGATGCTCAAGTCCGGCATCCTCATCGACATCATTGGGTTCATCGTGGTGATGGCCGGCCTGATGCTCATCCTGCCGGCCATGGGGCTAGCTTAGCGATCCAATATGCGCAGGGACAAGGCGCGGAACCCTTGCCAGGCCTCATCCTGCGTATCGCTAATCTGGCTCTCAGGCAAGATGAACCCAAACTGACCCTTGTCTCGTAGCTCGATGGTGTAGGCGGCGGCATTAAACCGGTCGTACATGTAGTCCGGCGTCACCCCGCTGGCCAGGTAGAGGGTCGGCCCCGTCGCACCAATGGTGTAGGAACGGCCGTGTTGCCCGGCAATAGCATCGCGCATTGCCGTCCCCGTGAGCCGCAGCCAAGCCTCACCCGGGGATGGGGTCGCCGTATAGCCCCATGCCCACAACACATATTCCCCGTAGCTGTGAAAGTCGATAAATGCTTTCACGGGCGAGATATTGTTCACTAGGTTGACGAGGGCTTGGCTCTCCGGCTCGCTGAGGGCCGAGGGGCCACGATAGATATCCGAGCTCTGGTTGCTACTGGATCCGGAGCCGCCCCAACCTTTCGAGAAGTTCCGGTTGAGATCGACTCCAAAGGAGCCACCCGAGTTTTGACGGCGATTTTTCCGCCACATGCGGTTGGTCGACCAGGTGTAGGCGTAGCCATCGGGATTCATCACGGGGATGAAATAGTAGGCGGTGCCCGGAGCAATGGGCTTGATCACCGAGGGGTCGGTGGTCATCCCATCCAGAAGCTTGCGAAAAATGTGCAAACCACTCGCAGGGCTTATCCATTCTCGGGCATGGATCCCAAAATTCACCACAAAGGACTGCTCCTCCGGTCGCTTGCGGGTGGCTTGGAACAATCGGTACGCCCAGATTGGCCTCCCCTGGACGCTCGTCCCAATCTGGAACCGGGTCACATACCGCAGGTTCTGCAGGCGCCACTCTTCGTATTGCCCGATGATCTGGTCGTAGTTGTAGTACTGCGTTCGATAGTTGAGGGTCGCGGGCTGCGGGCGCTGATCCCAGCCGCGCGGATCGGGGAGCACGCCCACCCAGCGGTAAGGCATGCGCAGGCTCCAGAGCTTGGGAAACTCGCCCGGCCCGACGATGATGTCGGTTCGGCCGCGATGAATGTGGCAGGAGAAAATGCCAAGGTCCGAGTCCGCCAATCGCTGGGCGTCCCGATCATTCCGGACTTCAACGCTGTACCGGTTCCAGCCGGTTTGAGCCCAGGACGACACCGCGAGGGCGGCAATAAGCAGGGAACTGGTGAGTCGCAGACGCATGACAATCAAACTCCAAGGATGGTTGCGGAAAACTTACCACTTGGCCCCGGCGGCGCGCCACAAATGAGGGGAAGCCCGTATTTTTGCGAACCCTCGCGGAGGGGAAACCCAGAAACGAACCCCGGGGCTGTGCCGTCTTAAGGTGCGTATGTCTCTCACGGCTTGCCTCCTCTTGGCAACCTCAATGTCTCCCGGCGCGGGCGTTCCTGGTCAAACGGCCCCGGATGAGGCGATGACCACCCTCATGAAAGCCACGGAGCTGAGCTATTCGGAGATTCCCGGCTTCTTCCAAGTCACTTTTGATATCGCGGATTCACCCCGCAAGCACACGATCTACATGCGGTCCAAAGCCGAGGAATACAACTCGCTGAAGGCCGCCGAAGCCTTCGGCATCGTGTGGGAAAGCACCGAAGCTGCCCCCAAGGAACTGCTGGAAAAGGCCTTCGCCTACCGATTCAAGGCCGGAGGCCTGGCCTACGAACGGCCGAGCGAGGCGCAAAGCTTGCACCGCATCCGCTACCGCCTGCACATTGACCCGCGCCGCGACGCCAAACAGGTGCGTGACCTCCTGGCCGTAGTGGCTGCCACCGCGGACTACATGGAGAAGGAGCTGAACGGCGAGGAGGATAAGCAGTGAGCCTGACCTCTCTGAGTCTGTTCACGGCTCTCCTCATGGCCCCGGCGGTGCCGCAAGAAGCCAGTGCGCTCGATTCGCCCGAGGGCAAGCGCATGGAAGCCGCGCTGAAGGCCACCGGCTTCAGTTACGGACGATCGCAAGACCAAAAGGCGTTTATCGTGCTGTTTAGCCGCGACGGTGAGCCGAACCGAACCGTCAATATTGCCCCCACTCCGTCGGCCGTCGGGCCGATGCAGGGCCACCTCATCTACTCCACGATTTGGCGAGGCACAAATCCGGGCCAAGAGCTCTTGAGTACCGTGATGGGCGCGATTCAGAAATACGGGAGTCCGTATCTCCTGAAGGCCCAAGATCAAACCTACATCCGGTTTGGCGAGACGTTCGACATCAACCTCGTGGCCGCGGAGCCCACCGCCGACGACCCGGGCGTGAAGCAGCTGAAGGACATGCTCTACTTTGTGGATGCGGCATCGCACGCCATCTTGCTGGAAGTGCGCAAGCTGCC
>CAZDWU010000107.1:0-1442 GCA_964509165.1 uncultured Chthonomonas sp.
GCGGTCGGCACCCATGGATTCGGGCACAAACTCCGCCGGGCGGAGGATGGATTCCAGGGTGAAGTCCGGGTCATCCCAGCGGCCCACCAGATCTTGCAGATAGACCACGCCCACGATGTCGTCGAGGTCGCCCCGAGCCACCGGGATGCGGCTGTGCGGAATCTTCTTAAGCTCTTGGCTTAGTTCTTCGCGGGTGATCTCCAGCGGTAGCCACTGGATGTCCACGCGGTGGTTCATCAGGTCCTCGGCCGTCTTTTGGTCCAGGCGCAGGGCCTTGCTCACCAAGTTGGCGTGGGTGGCGTCGAGGTTCTCGGTAGTGGGGTCGCGCAGGAGCTGGTCAATCTCTTCACGGGATGCCGCTTGCTCCACTTGGTCGATGTTCACCCCGAACGGTTTGAGCACCGCCCGCCCGCTTACCTTGAACGCCCAAACCAGCGGGGTGAGGATGAGAATGCTAAACCGCAGCACCCGGATAGTGGCCATGGCAAAGCGGTCCGAAACCGGCAGCGCCGCGTACTTCGGCACCAGTTCGCCCAGCACCACCAAGGGGAACGACATGAGGATGACCGAGATGACGCTCACCGCACCTTCGGGTAGGAAGGAGAGGCCGGGCTTGATCATCGCCGTGATGGCGGGCTCGGTCAACGCCCCGATGCCAAGGCCGAAGAGGGTGATGAGCGTCTGGATGCCGGCCACGTAGGTGGACATGTCATCCAGGGCGGCGAGCACCAGCTTGGCGGACTTGCTGCCTTTCTTGGCGAGGGCCTCAATGCGGCGGCGCGAAGTGCCAACCAGCGCGTACTCGGCGGCGACAAAGAAGGCATTGCCTAAGATGAGAAGGAGTCCCACAATGAGGGCCGTTTGTAATGGAGGCTCCATGCGCTTCGCCCATTATAGCGCACGGGTAGATTCTCGTTCATGAGCGCACCGTGGCCGCGCGGGGTGATGCCCGCCTCCCTCACCCCCTATGGTCCGCAGGGCGAGGTGGACGCCGTCGGCCTGGCCCGGCTGGGGGCAGGGTTCGAAGCCGCCGGATGTGCGGGCATCGTGCTGGGCGGCACCAACGGGGAGGGCCCCTCGCTGAGCGCGGTGGAAAAGCGCGACCTGGTGCGCAACTTTGCCCCCGCAAGAGGGCAACTCAAGGTGGTGGCGGGGCTGGCCACCAGCAGCCTCACCGAAGCCATTTGGCTGGCCCAGCAGGCCGCAAAATCCGGGGCCGATGCAGTGCTGGTGATGGCCCCGGGCGGCTACGCCAACCTGGACCCCGTGGGCATCCGGGACTGGTTTTTCCGGCTGGCCGATGCCTCACCTTTGCCGCTTATCCTCTATCATCATCCACTCATGTCGCGGGTGACCTGGCGCGGCGAGCACGTGGCGGAGCTAGCCACCCACCCGCAATGCATGGGTCTGAAAGATAGCAGTGGCGACCCGGCGAACCTGGC
>CAZDWU010000107.1:1542-5919 GCA_964509165.1 uncultured Chthonomonas sp.
CCGCTCACCCTCCCTGACGAGGCGGCATTTTCAGCGTGGTATGAATCCCTGCCCGGCGGGGAGTTTCTTGGCTAGAATGAGGCTAGTTCCTTGCGTGATGAATTCCTGCGTCGCTTGAGCACGCTGGGTGAACCGTGGCCCCAAGCGGTCATCAACATCCTGGATGTGTTGCTGGTCGCCTACCTCATTTGGCGGCTTCTCAAGCTCGTGCGCGGCACCCGCGCCTGGCGCATCCTCTTTGGGGTCTTCGTCTTCTTGGTGGCGTTGCTGGCCAGCGATGTGTTGGGCCTGCGCACTTTGCACTGGGTGCTGGATAAGGCCACGCTGCTCGGTCCGGTGGCATTGGTCATTCTTTTCCTGCCTGAACTACGGCAAACCATTGAGGGCTTTGCCCGCATCGGGGGCCTGAGCGACCGCTTGGTGGGCACTGAGGGCGCAGCCCGGGGCACGACGATTGAAGAGATCACCGTGGCGGCGCAGGCCATGGCTCAATCCCGCACGGGGGCACTGATCGTGATTGACCGTAGCCGCCAACTGGATGCCGAAATTCGTAGCGGGGTGCCTCTGCACGCCGTAGTCTCGGCGCCCCTGCTTCAGTCCATTTTTTACGCGGGCAACCCGCTTCACGACGGGGCCATTATTGTCCGCCAGGATGAACTCGTGTCGGCGGCCTGCCAACTACCGCTGAGCGACAATCCGGCCATCCGGGCGGAGTACCACATGCGCCACCGGGCCGGGGTGGGTGTGACCGAACATTCGGACGCCTTGGTGGTCATCGTGAGTGAAGAGCGGGGCGAAATCACGGTGGCCCGCGCCGGGATCCTCACGCCGGTGAAGTCGCCGGAAGAGCTTTTGCAACTCCTTTCCGAGGGGCTAACCACCGACGCCGAAGCCACGCGCCGCCGGTCGTCCCGCCGCGCCAAGCGCAACGAAGAAGAAACCGGAGAAGCATCTGGAGGAGACGACGCATGAGACGATCCGAAGCGTGGCTGCTTATCGCCTCGTTGTTGGTCGCCTTGGGCCTCTACTTGCAGGTGCAACCCGGCGACAAGATCGAGCGCGAGCGCGAGTTCAGCGTGCCTCTGCAAGTGGTGGGGCTGGAACCCAAATTTGCCGCCCGCGAGGTGCCGAGTTCGGTGCTGCTGCTCGCCACCGGCACCGAAGAAGAGCTCCGCGTGTTTGACACCCGGCAGGTGGAGGCCAGCGTCTCCATGACCCGTGCCGTACCCGGCGAGGGCGAATACGCCGTGCGCCTGAACGTACCCACACGCGCCAACGTGCGGGTGACGGCCCGCGACCCCGTGATTCGCATAACCGTGGAAGAGCGCACCGTCAAGCGCATTGATGTGGAACTCGAGCCGGTGGGCAGCCTCTCACCGCTCTACTCTTATGGAGGTGCGAGCTTCCAGCCTATGCAGGTCACGGTGAGCGGCCCCGCCAGCATGATGGAGCAGGTGGCGCACGTGCGCGCGATTTTGAACCTGGAGGACGCCCAACCCAAGGGGGCTTATGCGCTCAACCTGGAGGCGTTGGACACTTCGCGACGGCCGGTGGCGGGGGTGAGCATTGAGCCCAAGCAGATTACGGTCAGCCCGGTCATCTTCACCGCGCCCACCAGCCGCAACCTCTTCGTCCAGTTGCAGACCAAGGGGCAGTTGGCTTTTGGATACGAGGTCAAGTCGTACACCATCTCGCCCAACATGGCCCTGGCCAGTGGGGAGCCCGACCTGATGGCCCGCCAGAGCGGCGTGCAGACCGAGCCGATTGACATCACCGACCTCAAAGCCGACAAGTCTTTTGATGTGAAGTTGGTCTCGCCCGAGGGCGTGAGCCTCTCACCCGAACGCGTGCGCGTCACCCTCATCATCGGCCGGGCGAGTGGATCATGATCTGCCGGCCCATCCAGCCGAACGAAGCGGACGCCTTTTTGCGGCTGCTGGCGGGGGCCTTCCATCTGGATATCAGCCGGGCGCGCCAGGCGTTCTACGCCGACCCGATGTTTGACCTCAACCGAAAGTGGGCGCTGTTTGAAAACCACCAGATGCGCTCCATTCTCACTACTACGGGCATGCAGTTCGGGTGGGGGCGAGCGATTGGCATCGCGGGGGTGGCCACGCGCCAAGAAGACCGGGGCCGGGGCTACGCCGGGCACTTGCTGATGCACGTGCTGGACGAAGCGGCGCGGCAAGGTGAGGGGCCGGCCATGCTTTTTGCCCACCAAGAAGAGCTGTACGCAAGGTTCGGGTTTGCCACCACAGACCGGGTCATATCCGGCACTGTGCCGTGCGACCCCGGGAGTCGGGGGGAGTTGCTGTCGGCACTGGATATCCACCGGCTGTATTCGCAATGGGCAGCGCGGGATGAGCGCTGGGTGGTGCGCGACGAGCGGCGCTGGCGGTATTGGCACTGGTTCCATCGGCCGTGCGAAACCTTCGGCGAGGGCTACATCTGCCTGGAGGGCAACCTGGTGCGCGAGGTGGTGAGCCCGCACCCCACAGAGCTGTGGCCGGTGCCCAACGGCACCCGTTGGTACGGCCTGGCGCAGGTGGCGGCGGAACTGGGGCTACAGCTGAGTGACCAGAAGGAAGAGCTGCTGCTGATGACGCGCGGCCTGCCCCACCCCGTGCGGATGTTCATGACCGACCAGTTCTGAGGGGCGCGGGCCGGATGACGGGGGTCCGCTCCATGCCGGGGGCACACTAAGCCCATGAACGACACCGAACGCGCGATCCGCGCCTACTTTGACGCCTTCAACGCTCACGACCTCGAGGGCATGCTGGCTACCCTCAGCGAAGACGTGGTGCACGAGATCAACGAAGGGGGCACCGAGGTCGGCCGCGAGGCGTTCCGCAAGTTCAAGACCCACATGGACACCTGCTACCGTGAGCAGATCACCGATCTGGTGGTGTTCAGCAATGGCACGCGGGGCGCGGTGGAGTTCACCTGCTCGGGCACCTATTTGAGCACGGACGGCAGCCTGCCGCCCGCCACCGGGCAGACGTACAGTATCCCGGCGGCGGCGTTTTTTGAGGTCAAAGATGGCCTCATCACCCGGGTCACCAGCTACTACAACCTGCGCGGCTGGCTGGCGGCCATCGGCGCCTAACTCGGACGCGGCTTAACCCGCGGGTCAGCTTGCGTCCGTATCTTGCATGGTCACGCGCCACTCGGGCGCTTCCTGCATGTTCGGCCCCAGCACCACGCGGGTGCGGCCCCGGGCCGTGCCGCAGTCAATGTCGATCAATCGGCCGCCGCGTTGCCAGTCGCCGTACCCGCTATAGCCACTGCACTTGCCGTAGATCAGCTTGATGCCTTCGTAGTCGCCGACGTAGTCGTTCACGTGGTCGTGCCCGACAAAGATGGCCCGGACGCGCCCGCTGGCCTGGAAATGGCCAAAGATCTCGCCCTTATCCAGCTCGTAGCACACGTCTTCTCCGCGCCGGCCCACGGCTCGGTTCTGGTCGTAAACGGTCTTGAACTCCACCGTGGGGATGTGCTGCATCACAAAGATGGGGTGGTCTAGACCGGCCCGGCGATCTTCTTCCATCTGGCGCAGGAACCACGCGGTCTGCGAGGGGTTGATGATCATGCCGGTCTGCGGGTCGCCGGTGTTGAAGGCAAAGAGGCTGGCCAGGGTTTCTCCGTCCTGCATCAGCTCGGCGCGCCAGCAGTAGTCGCGCTCGTTGCCGCCCCGGCTGGCCCAGCCGGAGATCGAGTTCTCTTGGCGCTTCGCGAGTTCATCGAGCGAGAGTTGGCCGGGCTTGCCGTTGGGGTGGTCGTGGTTGCCGTAGACCAGCGCCCACGGCGTGCCGAGGTCGTTCATAAAGTCGTATGCCGCATGTACCGGGCTCTCCTTGTCGTTGTTCACAAAGTCGCCGGTGTGGAAGAGGAGGTCCGGCTGGTGGGCGTGGTGCATCTGCCGGATGAGGGCGCGGCTGGCGGCGTCCTTGGCGCGGTTGGCGTCGGAATTGGTGCCGAAATGCGTGTCCGTCAGTTGCAAGATGCGGAAGCGGCGCTGGCCCGAGGGCAGGCGGAGTTCCACCCGGTCGGTGGCGGTGCGGATGATCTCCAAGCCGGGGGCGGCGGTCAGGCTGAAAATGCGGGCCGGGAGCATGGTGGCGGCCCCGGCGGCTGCCACCCCGTGCAGAAACTGACGACGCGTCATGCCGGTTACGTTACGCGCCGCGTGTTAATGGCGGGTCAAGATTTGGGCGAGCGCCGGCCCGTCGGGATGAACAAGAACAATCCTAAAAGGGCCACCCCCACGAACCAGTCGCCCAGCACGCGATAAACGGTGGTACGCCGAGCGGCGGGCAGAGGCCGCGCCAGCACACCTTCTTGGCCGGTGGGCAGCAAGCCTGTGATCTGTCCAGAGGC
>CAZDWU010000108.1:0-5875 GCA_964509165.1 uncultured Chthonomonas sp.
GGGATGTCTTCGCTGTCCTCGCTGCCTTCGGCCCCGCCGCGCTGCCACTTGCGGGTGCCTTGGGCCAGGCTCCAGTTGGCTTCGTCTTGGCCCCAGGGTCGTCGCACGATGCGCACGGAGTTCAGGGTGGTGGGTCGCGTACCGAGCACGGTCAAGTCCAGGCTCGCGAGTTGCACACTCATCAAGCCCATGGGCGCGCGGGTATCGGCAAAGTCAATAAGAAGCACGCGGCGCGGGCCCACCGCCAGCACCGGACTCTGGCCAAAGGTTTGCTCCTTCGCGCTCTCGGCCAGCACGGTATCGAATCCGCGATCCCACACCTGGTCCGCACCGACGGGTTGTTGAGCAAGGGCGAGCAACGCCGTGCAAGCAACGAAGGTCATAGTCTCAGTTTAGACGTCCGTTACCAAGCAACGTAATGAACTCGGTCACTGGTCCGGGTCGGCGGGTCCAGGGTGTAGCTGGCAAGGCAGTGGATGTGCTCAAACCCGGCGTCGTAAAGTCCTTCCACCACTTCCTCGGAGCGGTGCGCCCGCTGGACGTGCACTTCTTGGAATGGTTCCCCATCGCGCGGCCAAAACTGCATCCGCACCTGGATGATGCGGGATTCAGGGTCGTAGTCGCCCTTCCAGCGGTAGCGCAAGCGCAAGTGTTTGCGCTCGTCGGACATGTCGAAGAGCTTTTCTTCGAAGGCGTACGCGGTATTGAGGTCGAAAATGAACGCCGCCCCCGGCTTGAGGTGCTTGCGCACCTGGGCCAGCGCCGCCCGGAACCCTTCCAGCGAAGGGATGTAGTTGAGGGAATCGAAGAACGAATAGGCGCCGTCGTACTGCTCGCCGAATTCAAAGTTGGTGGCGTCGGCCACGCGGAAAGTGAGCGGGTGCGGCCCGGGGTTGCGTTTGCGCTTGGCGGCCTCGATCATGGCGGCACTGAGGTCAAACCCGGTGACTTGATAGCCCACACGCGAAAGCTCCCGCGCGACCTTGCCCGTGCCGCAGGCGACGTCGAGCACGTGGTTCGGGTCCTGATCGTAGGTGAGCAAGAGCAGGCGGTAGTAGTCCACCCACATGTCGTAGGGGACCGACTGCATCAACTGCTCGTAATAGGGGGCCAGAGGCCCGAAGGATTTAGGCTCGCCGCTGGGCACGCATCCGCATGATGATCGCAATCGCGTTGAGGCTGATGAGGATTCCCATCAGCACGATGATGGTGCTGGCCGAGAGGTCTTTGAAATCTTGCTGCGGTCGCTGCGCCCAGTTGAACACCTGGAGCGGCAACACGCCGTAGCTATCAAACGGGCCGGTGGGCACGCTATTCACCATGACGGCGGCCCCCACCACGATGAGCGGCGCGGTTTCGCCGATGGCGCGGCTGGCGGCGAGGATGATGCCGGTGAGGATGCCCGGAGTGGCCTGCGGAAGTACCACGCGCCGGATGGTTTGCCAACGGGTGGCACCAAGCGCGAGAGAACCATCGCGCAGGCTCGAAGGCACCGCCTTGAGCGCCTCTTGCGACACCATGATGACCAGGGGCAGCGAGAGCAGGCTCATGGTCAGAGCCCCGGCCAACAGGGTTTTGCCCGAGCGGGCGTCCCCGGCCAAAACGGCAACGAACGGCACAAAAATGGCCAGGCCCAGCATCCCGTAGATGATGGAGGGCACCCCGCTCAGGTTCGCAATATTGAGCTGGATGATGCGCTTGAACCACGAGTCACGCCGGTTGAACTCTTCCAGATAGATGGCCGCCCCGACCCCAATCGGCACCGTGAACAGGAGGGTGAGCGACATGATCCACAGCGTGCCAAAGAGCGCATGGCGCGCCCCGCTGCCCGTGGCGCGTCGGCCAGGAAACTCGTTGATCAGGTCCGGCCCGAGGTAGCGCATGCCACTGGACCCGATCCGGTACAGCAGGATGACAAGCAGGCTGACGGCGATGAACGCCGCGATGCCCATGAGCACCACAAACACGCGATCCACCGTCTTGCGCTGGCGGATGCGGGCGGCTGCCGCTGGGGTGGAAAACCGGCTCACGAGTACACCTGCCGGTACTTGCGCACAAACTTGTTCGCGAGGAGGTTGAGCCCCAGCGTGATGAAGAACAGCGTGAGGCCGACGGCGAACACGGTGAAGTAGTCAATGCCGCCCCGGGGCAGGTCACCCTTGCTCGTGTTCACGATGTAGGCGGTCATCGTCATCCCCCCGTCCAGGAAGTTGGCCGTGAGGTTGGGCATGAGGCCTGCCGCCATCGCCACCGCCATGACTTCACCGACCGCGCGGGAGATGGCCAGGATGAAGGAAGCGACGATGCCGGAGAGCGCGGCCGGGATCACGACATCCTTAATGGATTCGAATTTGGTGGCCCCCATCGCCACCGCCCCATCGGGCAGAGCGCGGGGCACGGAGGAGATCGCGTCTTCGCACAGCGAACTCACCAAAGGCAGGGTCATGATGCCGACCACGATGGCCCCGGCCAGCAGGTTCAGCGGCGCAATAGAGGGGAAGATGCCGCGCAGGAACGGAGTGACAACGGTGAGGGCAAAGTAACCGTAGACGACGGTCGGCACCCCGGCCAGCAATTCCAGCGCGGGCTTGACCACGTTCCGGACTTTGCGAGGGGCGTATTCGGCCAAGAAAATGCCCACCATCAGGCCAAGCGGGATGCTGATGAACGCCGAACCGAGCGTGATGAGTAGCGTGGACGAGACCAGCGGCAAAATGCCGAACTTGCCACCGGCGGGCTGCCACTCCCGACCGGTGAGGAACTCACCGATGGACACCTGCTGGAAGAACGGCAGTGAATTGAGGAGAAGCACCACCACGATGCCGATGGTGGTGAGGGCAGAAACCAGGGTGGCCGAGAAGGTGCCGCCCTGGATGAACTGCTCGATGAGACGCTGATTGCCGCGCTTGGAGCGCAACATAATGGCGGCCCGATCGCCCGCTGAATTCGGAATCGGTGCCGCCATAGTCTGTGGTCTAGGTTACTTGGTGGCGGTAGCCGCTGCGCCCGAACTCAGGGCATCGGCCATCGACATTCCCGGCTTAAAGGTGTTGAAAACTGCACCGGTGATGCCCTTTTCCACTCGTTCCCACGCCTTGGCGTAGATGTCGGCGGGGAGCGCGACGAAGCCGGTGTCCTTCACCAGGCCGCTGCCGCTTTCCATCGCGAACTTCACGAACGCCTTCACTTCCGGCTTTTCATCCAGGCTCTTCTTGTTGATGTAGATGAGCAGCGGGCGGGAGAGCGGCGAGTAGGTGCCGTCTTGCACGGTGGTGCTGTCCGGGGTCACGGGGCCGTTGCCGCCGTCAATGGCGATCACGTTCAGGCTGTCCTTGTTCTCTTCGTAGTAGGCAAGGCCGAGGTAGCCGAGGGCACCCTTGTCGCCGGTCACGGCCGGAACCATGGAGCTGTACTCGGGGAATTGGTTGTAGTCTTGGCGACCCTGGTCGGTGCCGCCGTTCACGGTTTCGTTGAAGTACTCGTAGGTGCCGTGGGCGTCCGTCGGGCCGCAGAGCACCAGCTTCTGGTCGGGGAACGCCGGGTTGATGTCCTTCCAGTTGGTGATCTTGCTGTCCTTGTGCCAGACCTTCTTCAGGTCGTCAATGGTCATGGACTTGGCCCAGGTGTTCTCCTTGTTGACGACGACGGTCAGGCCGTCGAAAGCGATGGGGACTTCAATGAATTCGATACCGGCCTTCTTGAGGGCTTCGATTTCCTTGTCCTTAATCGGGCGGCTGGCGGTAGCGATGTCAATTTCGCCGCGAGCGAACATTTCCATGCCCGCGCCGGTACCGGCTTGGTTGACTACCGTCTTCACATTCGGCGCCATCTTGCCGAAGCCGTCCTTGCTGGCAAAGGCTTCAACGATGGGATAGACCGTGCTCGATCCGTCGATCTTAATGTCGCCCGAGAGGTTCGTATCGGTTTCCGTGACAGCCGGGCTACCGCCTGTGGTCGTCGTTTCTTCGGTCTTGGCCGAGGGAGCGCAGGCTCCGCTCAGGAGGGCGCCAGCCAGCGCCAGGGTGGAGATCGGAATCCAGCTTCGCATAGTGTTATCCCGCTTAGGAGTTTCACTAGCGAATGTTAAGGAATTGTTAAGGCTAGGGCGGGCCGACCACCTGAGCGATCGCGACCGCGTTGTCTCGTTCGTGGCTGATGGACACAAGGACCCGGCAGCCGGGCGGCAAACGATGGGGGGCCACATGGACTTCAGGGGCGCCGCTCAGGTCGTTCGCCACGATCACGTCATGCCAGCCGGGGCGCGTGCCCAGCGCTTTGGCGACGGCTTCTTTCACCGCCCAACGCCCGGCCACGCGCTGCGGGCTTAACGTTTGCTCGCGCTCGCTGGGGGCGAGGATTCGGTCCAGAAATCCCGGTCTCTGCATGGCCTTCGTGATGCGCTCCACGCTGACAATATCAATCCCCAGCCCGCGCACCGTCATGAGTTGGCGTCCTGCAGCATCTCGGCGAGGTCCACCAGCTTGATGTTGTCGCCATCGGGGCGCTGCTTCAGTCCGGCGTCGAGCATGATGCGGCAGAACGGGCACGCCACGGCCACGGTGTCCGCGCCGGTCTCCACGAGTTGATCAAGGCGACGGTTGGAGGGGCGTTGGTTCGGCTCCTCGTCCATCCACATGCGGCCCCCGCCTGCGCCGCAACACAGGGTCTTGCGGCCGTGCTGTTCGGGCTCGGCTAGCACCCGCAGGGGGTACGGCTCGTTCTTGGCGAGGTCGAGCAGGGTCACCGTTTCGTCCAGGTGGGTTTGGTCACCCACCAGGCTGCGCGGGGCATCGCTGGTGTTGTTCACGCGGGCGAGGTAGCAGGGGTCGTGGTACGTCACCCGGCCAGGTTCGGGGGTCGCGCCCTTCAGTCGGCCTTCCGCGACCAGGTCAGCCAGCAACTCGGTGTGGTGTAGCACCTCGAGGGTGGCCCCGAAGTCGCCGTATTCGTTGCGCAGGGTGTTCAGGCAGTGAGGGCACGCCGTCACCACGCGCTTGATGCCGTATTTGGCAAAAGCAGCCACGTTCATCTCCGCTTGCGCTTGGAACTGGAATTCGTCACCCAGTCGGCGGGCGGGGTCACCGGTGCAGAGTTCTTCGTTGCCTAGGCAGGCGTAGCTCACGCCGGCCTTGTTGAGCAGATCCACCAGGGCGCGGCTCGTGCGCATCCCCAGGGGGTCGGTCGCGCCCGCACAGCCCACCCAGAAGAGCACCTCAAACGGCTTGCCATCCCGGGCCAAGGGCACGTTCAGCCCCTTCATCCAGTCTTCGCGGTTGCCGGCGGGGGCGCCCCAGGCGTTGCCGGTCCCGGCCATCTGCCGCAGCACGGTGGCACCGCTTCCGCTCAGGCGACCTTCGGCCACCAAGTGGCGGCGGGCATCCACGATCATGTCCACGTGCCGGATGAGCACCGGGCAGGCCTCCACGCACGCGTTGCAGGTGGTGCAGGCCCACAGGGCTTCTTCGCTCACGGCGGCGGCGACTTCTTCGCCCGTTTCGGCGGCCTTGGCGATGTCGGCCACCACTTGCTTAGGATTCAGAATCTTGCCGACGTTGTGGGCGGGGCAGACTTCGGTGCAGCGCCCACACGTCATGCAGGCGTCCAGCGACAGCAGGTGCCACTGCGTGTACTGATCCGCCGTGGCCACCCCGATGCGGCCCGTTTCTTCCACTTGGGCCATCGAAATCGGCTCGAGCCGCCCCATGCTGGCCTCGGGGTTATGCCCGGCGGCAGTGAGCGTGGCGGTGAAGATGTGCTTGATCTTCATCTGCGGCAGGGTGATAAAGAACACGGCCACCAACGCGGCGTGAGACCACCAAATGCCTCGATAAACGTCGTTGCCAATCGCGGGCATGACCTTGGAAAGGGCATAACC
>CAZDWU010000109.1:0-2984 GCA_964509165.1 uncultured Chthonomonas sp.
AAGCTTGAGGTCTTCGTCCGTGCCCACCACCACGCGGTTCTGGTCGGGCTGAATCTCAATGACATAGAGCGGCTTGCCCTTGGCCACACCCAAGCCCCGGCGCTGGCCCACGGTGAAATCCGCTACGCCCTGGTGGGTGCCCAGGCGTTCGCCGCCCACGGTGACGAGTTCGCCCTCTTCAAACATATCCGGCCGCGACTTCCGCAAGAACTCGCGGTAACCGCCGGCTTCACTCACAAAGCAGATCTCCTGGCTGTCGGGCTTGTCGGCCACCGGTAGCCCAGCCTCCCGGGCCAGTCGCCGGGTTTCGGCTTTGTCCGGCATCTCGCCCAGCGGGAAATAGCAACCTTCCATCTGCGCCTGGGTGAACCCGTAGAGCACGTAGCTCTGGTCCTTCGCAATGCCCCGGGCGCGCATCAGGCGCATAAGGCCGGTTTTGGGGTCACGGCGCAGCCGGGCGTAGTGGCCGGTGGCGAGAGCTTCACAGCCGAGCTCCTGACTCTTCTGGAGCATCGCCTCGAACTTCACCTTCTTGTTGCAGGTCACACACGGATTGGGCGTGCGGCCCGCCGCGTATTCGCGCACAAACTCGTCAATAACGGTCTGCTTGAACTGATCTTTGAAATTGATGACGTAGTGCGGGATGTCCAGCATCCGGGCTGAGCGCCGGGCGTCTTCCACCGCGCCCAGGCTGCAGCAGCCGGCGTGGCGAGGGTCCCGCTGGCTCTCTTGCCAGATTTGCATGGTGATGCCCACCACGTCGTACCCGCGCTTCTTGAGCAGGTACGCGACAACGGCGCTATCCACGCCGCCGGACATGGCCACACAAACGGGAGCCCCGCGCTTCGGTGTCATCGTTCGGACTTACTTGAGGAGGTCGGCATACTCCGCCGACTCCAGAACCTTCGTCAGTTGCCCCGGCCCCACGTGGCGCAGGTCCTTGCCATCCGCCACGATCAGGAAGAGCGGCGTCCCCGGCGGGTTCAGGCTCATGAACTGGTCCAGGTCCTTGCTCAGGGTGTCCAGAATGACGTTATCCGGCGTGTCTACGCCCTTGTTCACTTCGGCATCGGTCAGGCCAACTTCCTTGCCCAGCGCCTTCAGGCCTTCCTTGCTCTTCACCGTTGCCTCGTTCTTGGGGTCCATCATGAGTTCGTAGAGTTCCCAGAACTTGCCCTTCGATTCGGCCACCGTCAGCAACGAGGCGGCGTTGGGGCTAGTTTCGTGCCCCGGGATGGGCTGCGGCGCGTGCTTGATGCCCAGCCGCACCTTGCCGCCGTAACTGGCGATGAGTTCTTCAACCATGGGCGCGGCCAGCCGGCAGGGCGGGCAGTTCACGTCCATGTACTCCACCACCGTGACCTTGGCGTTTTCGTCCCCCTTCATGCGGGATGCGGCCGGCAGATAAAGGCGCTTTTGGGCATCGGTCACGCCGGTGATGCGGGTGCCGCCCGCCGGGGCCTTGCCCGCTTCGACGTTCAGCATGATGAACGCAGCAGCAATGGCCAGCATCGCGCCGCCCACAGCCAGGGGCATCCCGGCCTTGTCCGGCTCTTCGGGGGCGACGGCCTTCACCATCGCCCCGTGCAAGGCGAAGAGAACCGTCATGATGGCCGCCGAAGCCATACACCAGTAGCAATTGGCACCGATGGCCGCCAGCGCGTAATAGATGAGGAAAACGCTGGTGAGAAAGCCCACGGCGGTAATGCCAAAACCGACCTTGACTCGCTTCGTGAATTCTGCCCCCACGGACGTCGTGCGCATGAAGCCGAACAGCAGGAGAATCAGGTACGCGCCGAGGCCAAAAGCGGCCGTCGGAACCCCGCCCACGTTCGCGAGCGGGCTCTTGAGCACGTCCTCGCAACTGGATGAAGTACCGCAGAAGACATCCTTCGCCTGGTAGTGACTCAAGGTTAAGTATCCGGCCACAAACGTGCCCAGAGATGAAAAGATAATGGAAAGGCGGTTCAGGGTCGAGACCGTCACAACAGTTGAGTATACGTTCTAGACCCTGATCGTCCTCTCATTGAACCTAAGAAACGGGTATCTTGACGGCCCGCCACGCCTCTTGCCATGAGCCTGATTTCGCTATCTCCTACGTCTTTGCCCGCCCGCACCGGGGGGCCGCTTCAACGCGGCACCTACTACGTGCAGACGTGGGGCTGCCAGATGAATGAAGAGGATAGCGAGCAGATTGCTCTGGGTTTGGAATCCATCGGCTTTACGCCGGCCGCTTCGCCGCGCGAAGCGCACCTTGTCATTCTCAACACCTGTAGCGTGCGCAAGAAGCCGGAGGACAAGGCGTTCTCCTTCCTCGGCGAACTCAAGATGATCAAGGACGCCCGCCCGGACCTCGTCATCGGGGTGGCCGGGTGTATGGCACAGGTCCGGGCCGACGAGATTCGAAAGCGCGCCCCGCACGTGGACTTTGTGGTGGGGACGGCGCAGGTCATCCGGATTCCGGCGCTGGTGGAGGAAGCTCTGCAGACCCGTCGCTTCCAGAAACGGCTGGACCTCCCCGAACGCAAGGGCGCCATTGTCACCGATGTGCCCCAACGCGCCGTCGGGCGGCAAGCGAAGCTCAAGTCGTTCGTGCCAATTCAGTACGGATGCGACAAGTTCTGCACCTATTGCATCGTGCCGGCCACCCGCGGCCGCGAACGCAGTCGACCGACCGAAGACATCGTCCGCGAAGTGCGCGGGCTGGTGGCCCAGGGGACCCGGGAAATCACGCTGCTTGGCCAGACCGTGAACAGCTACGGCAAGGGTCTGGAAGAAGGCCGCGTCACGTTTGCGCAGCTCTTGCGCATCCTAAGCGGGATTCCCGGCCTGCAGCGCATTCGCTACACCTCGCCGTACCCCCGCGACTTCAAATCAGACCTCATCGAGGCGATCCGCGATGTGGAACCCGTGATGGAGCACTGTCACATGCCGCTCCAAGCCGGGCACGATGATCTGCTCCGCCGCATGCGCCGGGTGTACAC
>CAZDWU010000109.1:3084-5840 GCA_964509165.1 uncultured Chthonomonas sp.
ATGGGCGAGTGGGAATAGTACGAGTTTTCCCTAGGAATTTCGGCGAACACAGTATTAATAGGGGGTTATTCACCACTCCCCTTGCTGTATCCTTGGGCGTATTCGTGCGACTTCGGTCGCTTGAGGACAAAACTATGCGTTTGCCTTTGTTTGCCTTGGCCTGTGTAGCCACTGCCGTCTCGTTTGGTTCGACCATCCGTCACGACCGTGCGGATTCGCTCTACACCACGCTTGACGACCAAGCCCCGTTCTCTTCGGTGGGCCGCGTCAACATCACCGGCGGCCTGGGTTCGGGCACATACATTGGCTTCGGTGGCGGTTCGCACTGGGTGCTAACGGCCGCGCACGTGGCCAGCAACATCTCGCAGAACCCGACCTTCAACGTCACGGGCACCAACATCGCCGTGACGCAGGTCATCGCCTTCTCGGGCTGGGGCCTCAATAACAACGACTTCAGCCTTCTTCGCTTGGCGACCGATCCCGGCGTGGCCGCCGTACCGTTCTACAACGGTGCGCTGGAACTGGGCCGCGAAACGGTGAGCGTGGGCTACGGTGCGACGGGCACGGGTCTTACCGGCATCAACGCCGGAGCGGGCACGCGCCGCGCCTTCGAGAACGTGGCCGACCTCGTGAGCACGAGCGGTACGGAGAACGTGATCTACACCGACTTCGACAACCCGATCAACGCCGCTGACAACGTCATCGGCTCCGCCATCCCGCGCAACCTGGAAGGCAACGTGGCGGGTGGTGACTCCGGCGGTGGCCTGTTCGGTAACTTCGGCACGACCTCCTCGCCGGTGTGGCGCCTTATCGGCGTGACGAGCACGCTGGCCTGGGTGGACGGCACGGGCAACGCCGACTACGGCGACCTGAGCGGCTACGCCCGCATCGGCGGCACGGTGCCGACGGGTGCCAACTGGATCCAAAACAACACGGGAATCGCCGGCGTACCGGAGCCGGGCACGATGCTCGTTCTGGGTGCTGGCCTGGCCGCTTTGGCCCGCCGACGCCGCCGCCAAGCCTAAACCTGGCACTTCAGCCCAAGTCAAATGCCCCTCGGTTTACTTAGGACCGAGGGGTTCTTTGTGTACGGAGCGGTAGCATTTCGACATGTCGTTGCTTGACGTCACCATCGGCCCCAACGCCCCTCACGAAGTGAACGTCATCGTGGAGATCCCCCGGTTCAGCACCAACAAGTACGAACTGGACAAGGACTTCGGGGTGATGCGCCTCAACCGCGTCCTCCACTCCCCACTGTTCTATCCCTGGGATTACGGCTACATCCCGCAGACGCATTACCTAGATGGCGACCCGGTGGACGCCCTTCTCTTGGTTTCGCACCCCTGCCCCCCGGGCACCGTGGTGGACGCCAAGCCGATCGGCGTGCTGGAAATGCGCGACGAAGGAGACCCGGACGAGAAGATCCTGTGCGTGGCGAGCAACGACCCGCGCTTTGGGGACCGCGAAGATATGTCCAAGGTCCACCAGCACACGCTTGATGAAATCCACCACTTCTTCGAGGTCTATAAGACGCTCGAAAACAAGAACGTGGACGTGTTGGGCTGGAAGGGCAAAGAGGAAGCGCTCGCGATTATCGAACGCTTCCGTACTGACCGGCGCTAACGGCTACGCCTTCTGGGCGGCTTCAATCAGATTGAACAGAAGCCGCACATAGATGCGGGCGGTGCGCATGAGCGAGGAGCGGTGGATGCGCTCATCCGTTTCGTGCGCATCGCCGTCCCCGCGCCAAGCCGTCCCAATGGCCACGCAGTTGGGCACGGCGCGGGCGTAGGTGCCCCCTCCCATGCTGCGCGGCGTGAGGCGCTCCCCTTCCTCAGCCTCATAGGCGCTGATGATGGCCTCGACTAAGGGGTGCTCCGTCGGGAAGTACAGCGGGGCACTGTTGCTCATGGATTCCACGGTCGCCGGGATTCTGCCGTCGGCTAGGGTGGCCTCCACCCGCGCCCGCAGATCATCAAAGTCGCAGGTCACCGGGTAGCGGATATTGAGCGTGCAACGTAGTCCCGCGTCGGTCAGGTCCACGATGCCGGGGTTAAGCGTCAGCGGCCCGCTAGGCGCATCGTTCAGCTGCAGGCCCACGCCCGCCCCACTGATCTGGAAGAGGTCCAGCACGCATTGCCAGCGGCTCGCCTCGATGCGCGGGCTGATATCCTTGATGAACCGCAGTACGCGGGCGGCGGCGTTGTCGCCCACCCACGGGGTGCTCCCGTGAGCGGCCTTGCCCACCGCTTCGATGTGAAGCAGATCACCGTCCCATGTCGCGGTCACATTTCGATCCCAGCCGTCACGAAGGTTGGTTTCCACCTCCGCGCGCGCTTCGGCGGTCACCCGCACGGTGGCGGTGGCGTGGTCAATCACGATGTTCGGACGCTGTCCGCCCCGGAAGGCTAGCAACTGCACGCCAAGGTCCGCCCAGGCTTCCGGACTGACGACAACGATGAGGTCCGAGATGCCCTTTTCCGCGTTGATGAGCGGCCATCCGGCATCCGGGGCCACCCCCAGGGTGGGGGGCGCTTCGTGCTGAGTGTAGTGGTGGACGCAGAGAAAACCGCTCTCTTCATTGCAGCCAAAGAACGAACGGAGGCGCACCGGAAGGTCGGGCCAAGCGTGCTGCACGGCTCGGGCGGCGTACCACATCATCATGGTCGGGCCTTTGTCGTCGGTGGCCCCGCGCGCATAAATGTAGCCGTCGTCGGCCAAGGTCGCGGCGAAGGGATCGTAGGTCCAGCCCGGAC
>CAZDWU010000110.1:0-1631 GCA_964509165.1 uncultured Chthonomonas sp.
AGCATGGGCTTCAGCATGTTGGCGGCGTCCAGGCTGCCTTCGGCCTTACCCGCACCGACCAGCGTGTGCAACTCATCAATAAAGAGGATCACCTCGCCCGCGCTTTGCTTGATCTCTTCCAGCACGGCCTTAAGGCGTTCTTCAAATTCGCCCCGGTACTTGGCCCCGGCCACCATGGCCCCCAGGTCAAGGGCCACAACCTTCTTGTTCCGCAGGCCCTCGGGCACGTCGCCCGTCACGATGCGCTGGGCGAGACCCTCCACTACGGCGGTCTTGCCTACGCCGGGTTCACCAATCAGCACGGGATTGTTCTTGGTGCGGCGGCTGAGCACCTGCACCACGCGGCGGATCTCTTCATCCCGGCCAATGACCGGGTCCAGCTTGCCGGTGCGGGCCTTCTCGGTCAGGTCCTGGCCGTACTTCTCCAGGGCTTGGAAAGTGGTTTCGGCGTTGGGGTCACTCACTCGTCGGCCCGCGCGCAGCGATTCGACCGCCGCCCGGACATCCTTCGCGGTAAGGCCCTGGGCGCGCAGCGTATTGCCGGCCCACCCCTTGTCCTCCATGATCCCCAGCAGAAGGTGGTCCGTGCTCACGTACTCATCCTTCATCTGGCTCGCCACATCAAAGGCGCGATTGAAGGTGTCTTGGAGGCGGCTGGACATGGTGCTGCCGTAGCTGGCGGCCCCACTGACCTGCGCCCGGGTGGTGAGTTCGCGTTCGGTCTGCTGAATCAGAGCCTGCGGTTGCGCCCCGGCCTTGGCCACGATGTTGTCCACGACGCCGTCTTGGTCGCGGAGCAGGGCAATGAACAGGTGCTCCACGTCCACCGCTTGATGCTTGTGCTCGGTAGCGATTTGCTGGGCGACCTGGAAGGCTTCTTGAGCCTTTACGGTAAGTCGATCAAATCTCATATGAGTGTCCTATACTCAAGTAACGTATCAATTAGGGTGTCAGGTTTCGCTTTCAGGGCTCGGGGCGGAGAAATGGGCCAAAAATGCTCATCACTTGCCGATGCAGAAGTCTTGGAAGATGCGCGTGAGCACGTCCGGAGGGGTGGTTTCGCCGGTGATTTCGCCCAGGATGCGGATGGCCGAACCCAGCCCCACCGCCGCCAGATCATCGGGAACGGGCTGCGTAAGCATGGCCTGGACATCCCCCAGCGCCTCCTGCACCCGGGTCAGGGATTCGGCGTGGCGGGGGTTCACAGTGCCGATTTCCGCGTTCGGCTGCCCGGCCCAATCCTGCATCCAGTCCGTGAGCGTGGTCAGGCCCTGCCCGGTAAGGGCTGAAGCTGGGATTCCCTTGGCCACTTGCGGAGCGAGGTCGCACTTATTGGCGATCACTACGCCCGGTCGCCCTTCCCACTCACCGTGCAGGGCTTCGTCGGCATCACTCCAGCCGAGCGTCGCATCGTAGACGTGCCACACCACATCCGCATGGCGCAGGGCTTCGCGGCTGCGTTCGATCCCCATTTGCTCCACGGTGTCTTCGCTCGGCCGTAGGCCGGCGGTGTCGACGATGCGGGCCGGGACCCCGCCCAGGTCCAGCCACTCTTCCACCGTGTCGCGGGTGGTGCCCGCAATGGGGGTGACGATGGCGCGGTCGCGGCCCAAGAGCGCATTGAAGAGGGA
>CAZDWU010000110.1:1731-5810 GCA_964509165.1 uncultured Chthonomonas sp.
GCCCCGTCCCGTTGGCGGTGGGCCGCGCGCAGTTGATTCTCAGTGAGGGCGTCCACCGTGTCACGCACCGCTTCGGCTTGCGTCAGGTCGATGCGCCCATTAAGAAAAGCCCTTAATGTGAACTCGCCCGGCCTCGCCATCCTTGCCCCCTGGGTCACACAGATCTCGAGGAACTGCGCCACCGAGACCGGCGACCCGTGTAAGTGGAACTCGGCACTCTCTTCCCCGGTGAAGGATTGGCCCTCGGCGAACAGCAAACAATAGCCGTCGTCGCCGTGGGCGAAGTGCCCGTAATAGGCGTAGCGTGCCTGGGGCGCAGCGGGCAGGACCCGAAAGACTTGCCCCGCCAGGCCCCATGCCCCCGGGCCGGACACCCGGACTAAGGCGACGGCCGCTCGGTCCCGCCCCGTGATGGGGGCGACAATGAGTTCCGAGAGTCCGTGAGCCACACGGCGGGCATACCTGAAACGGGACTACAATAGGGCATGAAGCAATCCTTGAAGGGCCCGGGAGGGGTCCTGAGGTCGTTTTCATTGCTGGCGGGCCTGGTGATCCTGGGCTTGGTGGGTTGCCAAAGCGGCAGCGCCCCGGCCACCGAGACTCCTGGAGGGACCAGCCCAACGGCGAACGCCCCCACGACTCCGAACGATGCGACTTCGCCTGCCACCGGACCGGGTGGCTCGCCGGAAGCCAAGCCCAAGGACACCAAGGACGCTAACACCAAGGGCGAAATCACCAAGTCCACGGGACCGGAGTACCTTGGCTCTTGGCGAATTCAGGTGAGTGAGGACATGCGCGCCGCCGCCGAAGAGCAGCTCAAGAAGTCCGAGACGTCCTACCGCAATAGCGGCCTCAGCGATGAGGAAGGGAAGCAGAAGATGGACGAGGCCCGCAAGATGATTGGGGGCGTGCTGGATGGGACCCGGTTGCTATTGAGCCAGGATGCGACCTTCCGGCTGGACTCCGGGGGCTACGGCATCAGTGGTCGCTTTGCCGCCAGTGGGCCTCAGTTGACTCTTTATCCGGACCCGAGCACGGCCCCGAGTGGGGAAACTGCCGGCCTGACCCAATCGGGACCCATTGAACTGACCTACGACCCGGAGACCAAGCAACTTCGAGGCTTGCAGGGCAATGCTCCCGTGGTTTTTGAGCGTGCGCAATGAAGCCGATCCTGGTTCCCGCCCTCTTCGCGCTGGTCATCGTAGGTTGCCAGCAGTCCTCGGCCCAGACCCAAGGCCAGGCCAATGTGCCGAAGCCTTGGGACTCATATGTTGGGTCCTACGAGATGATTTTGGATCCCGTGGAGCTCCGCGACTTTAAGGAAAACAACCTGCCCATGCCCAAATTGGAGCTCAAAGCGGACGGCACGTGGGTGCTGACCGTGCTGGACGAGCGCCAAACCGGGACTATGGAAGGGAAGGACGGGGCCCTGGTCCTGACCGTGGTCCGGGTGAATGAGGCCCCTCTCAAGAAGGACCCAGAGAAAAAGTCCTCGCTGGCTGTGGTGAACACCGAAACGAAGGATTTGTTGATGTATGACGGCTTAAATGACGCCGAATACCGCTTCCGACGCCTGGCCGAGGGTGCGGCGCCGACCCCCGAGAAGGACCAGGATTCGAAGGAAACGTCCTCCGCGCCCTGAGCCGGTGGTCCCGTTTTTCCGACGTTTCTTTGGGATGCTTGACTCCTTGGGGTCGGGCTGGTATAACTCCTCTTTGCCGGTGGCCACGAGCCCCGGCGAAGTTGCCCCAAAGGGCGAGCATTTTGAAAGCTACATAGAGGTACGTAGACTGCGTAGTAAAGGCACCGAGCGCGTAAGCGTTTGCTAACGAGAGAAGGTGCGCGGCGAATGCCTAGGGACAAGTTGCCGACGAAGGACGCGTAAGCGGCGAAACGCTCCGGGGAGCAGCACAAATGCTTTGATCCGGAGATTTCCGAATGGGGAAACCCACCAAGGGTAATGCCTTGGTACCCACTCCTGAACACATAGGGAGTGTGGAGGGCACCGGGTGAACTGAAACATCTAAGTAACCCGTGGAAAAGAAATCGAAGAGACTCCGTCAGTAGCGGCGAGCGAACACGGACCAGCCTAAACCAGCCGGCATGCCGGTTGGGGTTGTGGGGCCTCTAACTTAACCTCCCTGAGAGAGCCATCCGGTTCTTTCAGCGAGGTTGAGAAAAGGAGACTAGAGAGAGATAAAAGAACAGATTGGAAAGTCTGGCCATAGAGGGTGACAGCCCCGTATTCTAAATCAAACTCAGATTCAAGAGGTACCCGAGTAGCGCGGATCACGAGGAAATCCGCGTGAATCTGCCCGGACCACCGGGTAAGGCTAAGTACGACTTGTCACCGATAGTGCATCCAGTACCGTGAGGGAAAGGTGAAAAGAACCCCGGGAGGGGAGTGAAATAGAACCTGAAACCGCGACATCTACAAACAGTCGGAGCACCATGTGGGGAGCGATCCCTTCAAGTGCGACGGCGTGCCTTTTGCAGAATGAGCCTGCGAGTTGTAGGTAATGGCAAGGTTAAGCGTTTGAGACGCGAAGCCGAAGGGAAACCGAGTCTGAATAGGGCGTCGAGTCATTATCTGCAGACCCGAAACTGCGTGATCTAGCCATGGTCAGGTTGAAGTGTGGGTGACACCACATGGAGGACCGAACTCATTGATGTTGAAAAATCTCGGGATGAACTGTGGTTAGTCCGGTGAAATGCCAATCGAACGCAGAGATAGCTGGTTCTCCCCGAAATGCATTGAGGTGCAGCGTTGGCTGTTGTCATGTGGGGGTAGAGCACTGAATGGGCTAGGGGGCTTACCCGCTTACCGAACCCAACCAAACTCCGAATACCATATGATTAAGCCAGCAGTGAGACTGCGAGGGATAAGCCCCGTGGTCAAAAGGGAAACAGCCCAGATCGACAGCTAAGGGCCCTAAACGACGATTAAGTGTGAAACGATGTGAGATCGCATAAACAGCCAGGAGGTTGGCTTGGAAGCAGCCATCCTTTAAAAAGTGCGTAATAGCTTACTGGCCGAATGTGATCTTGCGCGGAAAATGTAAGGGGGCTAAAATCGTCTTCCGAAGCTTCGAGTCCAATTATGGGCGGTAGGGGAGCGTCGGATATGCAGAGAAGCTTGAGCGTAAGCACAGGTGGAGCGTATTCGAGTGAGAATGCAGGCATGAGTAGCGCTAATAGAAGTGAGAATCTTCTACGCCGAAAACCTAAGGTTTCTCCGGCTATGTTCGTCAGACGGAGGTTAGGCGGTCCTAAGGCCAGGCCAGAAGGCGTAGCCGATGGACAGTGGGTTGATATTCCCACCCCGGCAGTTGTGCGATGGATGACGCTTTTCGATACTTTGGACACACCGTTGGTTGTTGTGATCCGCGCCTTCGGGCAAGGTACTCAGGGTTGAGAAGGGCCGAGAAAAACTCCAAAAGCTTCAGCAACTGTCGACCGTACTGCAAACCGACACAGGTAGGTGAGTCGAGGAGACTAAGGCGTTCGAGAGAACTCTCGTTAAGGAACTAGGCAAACGGGTCCCGTAACTTAGGGAGAAGGGACACCATCTTTGATGGTCGCAGCGAAGCAGCCCAGGCGACTGTTTACCAAAAACACAGGTCTCTGCTAAGGTGAAAACCGATGTATAGGGGCTGACGCCTGCCCAATGCCAGTAGATTAATCTGAGTTGTTAGGAGCAATCCAAAGCATCGAGGTGAAGTCCTGGTGAATGGCGGCCGTAACTCTAACGGTCCTAAGGTAGCGAAATTCCTTGTCGGCTAAATACCGACCCGCATGAAAGGCGTAACGACTTGGGCACTGTCTCAACGAGAAGCTCGGTGAAATTGTAGTACCCGTGAAGATGCGGGTTACGCGCAGTAGGACGAAAAGACCCCGTGGAGCTTTACTACAGCTTCAGATTGTCGTTTGGGTGTAGATGTAGAGCGTAGGTGGGAGCTTCGGCACCAATGGAACACCACCCTTTTGCATCTGAACGACTAACGTGGTCCCTAATCGGGATCGCGAACATTCTGTGGCGGGTAGTTTGACTGGGGCGGTCGCCTCCTAAAAGGTAACGG
>CAZDWU010000111.1:0-5537 GCA_964509165.1 uncultured Chthonomonas sp.
TGCTGACGGAGGAGTTTGCGCGGCGGATGAAGGCCGAGTTCACGTGGCCGGTGTATACGCTGGTTCCGGCCGATGACTATATGTTTATCGTTCCTGCGGATGATGAGGACTTGTTGAATCGCGCGGCCGGGGCGGCCATGCGCGAGTACGAACGGGTAGACCTGCCCCTCAGCCGGGAGATCTTCAAGATCAGTGACGAGGGGGTGCGGCACTTCGCAACCATTGGGGGGAGCGGGAGCTAGAATTCGGCGTAGTCTTCGCTGATATACTCCCCCGCATCTAATGGACGGAGCTGCCAGCCTCGGAAAGGTCGTCGTCTTTGCTGGTCTGGGGCTGGGTATTACCATGGCCACCGGGGGGATTGGCGGAATCCTGGCGGCCTCGGCTAGCGTCGCTTCTGGACCTGCCGCCGTTAGCTTAACCACCCTCGGAACCGTGATAACGGCCGGGGGCGGCTTGGCCGGAGGTTTCTTCGGCAATCTGGTGTCTGGAACTTGCCAGGAGTGGGTCAAGCGCAAGCGCCGCGCTGAAGATTGGACGAAGAATCACCACCTCCAGCTTCTTGTCATCCGAGCGATGTCAGCGGTGATTTTCTCGGTCGCGCAGGAGCAGGATCCTCCTTCCACCAAACTACAAAAGCTGGCGGATAAGGTCCAAGAGCTGGATACCTTGAATCTAAGGGAACCCAGTTGGGGGCGGAAGTTTTGGTGGAAGTTAAGCGGCCGAGGCGAGCCCCACCTGCCTGATACCGAGCAACTGGAGCAGATGCTCAACAATCAGGGGCAAGGATTCCGTGGCGTGGAACCACTCACGGCTGAGGGCTGGCATCAAGCCCTGACCTACCTTGATCCGTGGGTTGGCAATCAATATTCTTCGCTCATTGATTCCAAGAAGAATCTGATTTGCGGGGCACTGGTCGCCCGATTTGCGCCCGCTTTCCTCGATGCCGCCGCCCACCCTGACATGCGCAGCCAAGAAGCGCACCGGAAGCTTATGTCGCTCATGCAATTGGAAATATTGCAGGTACTTCGTGGTTTGGAGCTCAAAGCGGATCTCCAAGATAAACCTCCGGGCTCCATGCCGACCGAAGACGATGGCGCGCATGAACTGGCATTTCAAAGACGTCATTCTCGTTTTGTTGGGAGAACAAGAGAGCTTGAATCTCTCACAAGGTTCCTTTGGTCAACGGAGAAGACGTTCCGATGGATGAGTGTATCGGGCGAAATGGGCATCGGCAAGTCACGCCTCATGCTTGAGTTTGCCCTCATTGCAGAGAAGCTGGGTTGGCAAACTATTTGGTACAGCCCCCAGGCCAACGCTCAAATCGACGCATCCGGCTACAATGCTTGGTCCAATTGGATTCCGTCCAGCCCCAGCCTGCTCATCATAGACGACGCTTTGGACTATCCCGGGCAAACGGCGTCTTGCCTTAAAATGCTGTCGGACCGATCGTTTGGGCACGATCCGAAGTCGTTTGGGCACGATCCTAAGGTGGAGCGCCCCATTAGGGTCGTTTTATTGTCTCGCGAGGTGTTTCAGGCTCGTTCAACTACGGTTAAGAAACAGGCTCTAAGCCGGTGGCAAGCCATTTGGGATCTCTTAACCGTCGATCAAGCGATAAGGGCTCAGAACTTGATGGGAGAGGCGCTAGCGCTCGCCGGGCTTAACCAAAAGGATGGGCGGAATCTGTTGGCTGGAGCCAAGGCAGGCAGTGAACAGATTTCATTCATCCAAGATGCGCTTGGCGATCTCCGGGGGAATCCGCTGCTGGCATTGGCCGCCTATTTGACTCAGCCAGATGGAGATCGAGTCCTAACCATTGAGAAAATCGGGGCGGACCTCTTGGACCGGCAGCTCCAAAGGTGGAAACAAGCTGGTGTCACTGACGAGCACTGCCGAATCGCTTTCTACGCGACGATCACGGAGGGGATTGACTGGACTACGACCCCGCTTCCTCCCGGATGGGCAGCACCTGAACTAGAGCCAGCATTGAGAGCAGCGCTTACAGGCGGCACCACTGATCGCTTGGCGCCGCTACTCCCCCACTTTCTGGGCTCTTCTCTCCTTCTATACCGCCTGCAGGGGACGGCTTGCATAGGGCGCGATGATTACCACAAGGTGAAAGAGGAGGCGTTTGGGCTGCTTGCAGATGCAAAGAGAAAGGGGCTTGGTGGACTGGCAACTCTCAGACTTGCAACCACCTTTGCCGCCAAGTGCTGGGAATCGGGCATTACTGAACGGCTACTTGCCGAGGGCCACTTGGCTGACGAAGCAAGCCGGGATCAGGCCATGCTCGCACTCTTTTCGACACCGTATCAACAAGAGGCCATCGAGTGGATCAAGCAAGAACTGGCGAACCGCGAGGGCGAGACTTTGTTGGCTTGGATGTCGCTACCGTCCGCTGACTTGCGGGAGTGGATCGTCGGGGAGTTGAAGGCCAGGTACGAATCTGACTCGTCGGATCCGGCCCGGCAGGAGCCATACGCAAAGGGTCTTGTGAATCTCACGGAAAATGCGGACCTAGTCGAGTGCCGCCATTTCGTAAGGGACGTGCTGCGCCCAATCTATGAAGCTCACCGTGAGAACCCGGGGGTGCAAGAGGCGTACGCTCGGGGATTTGTCAATCTCGCCTGGAAGGCAGAGTTAGTTGAGTGCCGCGATATCGTCAAGGGCGTGCTTCGCCCGATCTATGAAGCCCACCGTGAGAACCCGGGAGTTCAAAAGGCATACGCCGACTGCTTAGCCAATCTCGCCTCAAGAGCGGATTTGCCGGAGTGTAGCCGGATAACATCTACGGACTTGTGGCACCTCTATAACGTACACATGGAGAATCAGGGCGTGCAGGCAGGCCTTGCGAGGGCTCTCGCAAGGCACACATTCCTTTCAAATGTCGAAGAGTGCCGACAAGTCACGAATGAATCGCTCCATAAACTCTACAAGTCCCACACGCAAAATTTCGGGGTCCAGAGCGCGTATGGCAGTGGACTTGCGAATCTTTCAGCTAAGACAGACGTTCATGAGCGATGGCAAGTCGTCGTTGACAAATTGGTTCCGCTTTATGTGCGACATCCTACTAATCTAGACCTCTCGGTGTGGTGCACCATGGGGCTTGCGAATCTAACTTCGAAGAGTGACTTGGACTCTTGCCGAGTGGTAGTGTTCGATCTTGCACGACCGTTATATGTGGCTCATTCTACGCAAAAAGAGGTGCAGGCTAACTACGCCGCATGCCTGTACAATCTCGCCACGAATTCGGCTTTAAAGGCGTGCGGAGAAGTTATTGCGAAGCATATGCAACCGCTCTATGAAGACCATATTGAAAATAAGGAGGTGCTTCAATTCTACGCATCCGCCATTGTGAATTACTCGAAAAAGACTAAGCTTGACGAGCGTCGACGCGTCGTGGATTTACATCTGCGTCCTCTTTACCAAAGAAATCCTGAAGTATTTCTGCAGTATGGAGAAGGCCTCTTTAACTTAACTATTGCAAGCTCATTGAGTGTCTGTGCTGATGTGGTTGACAGCTATCTGTTGCCCCTATATCGAGACAATGCGAGTTCCTTGGAATTGCAGGAATTGTATATCCAGGGGCTTGTGAACTTGATGGGCAAGCACGATCTGGAAGGTTGTAGGTCTATTTTATCCCAGCGCATCTTGCCGCTGTACTTAGAGAACCGTCGACGGCCTGCGGTCTATCGGGCATACGCTCGGGCTCTTGTCGTAACATCTGGGCGAGCTGGCCAAGCTGAATGTCGCCAAATGGTGACAGAAGAACTCCGAAAAGTCTACCTCGCAAACCCTGACGATGGCGAAGTGCAGGAAGCTTACTCTAGAGGACTCGTCAATCTCGCAGCTGGTGAACCGGGTGCTAGCAGTTTGCAGATAGTCATGGATGAACTGCGACCTCAGTATGAGAGGCATCGCGACAATGTTGGTGTGCGGGATCAATACATTAAGGGTCTATATTTGCTAGCAGGTAAGGGTGATCTAACCATAGCGGTAGTATCCATGGGCGAACTATGTCTAGTTCCGGAATGGGGGGAATGGATGCGAGCTGAAGCTCCAAATCTTTGTAAGTTCTTGACACAGAGTTTTGGTTTAAGTGGTCACGGAATGGTGGAGCAAATCCAAGCTCGCCTCGCGCTGCCGGATGGCCAACTTCCGGATGAGACCCCGCCCATCTAGGTAGCCCCTTACTTCGGTGGGGCGTTCACTCGGCGCGGAAACATGCTGACGATGTCCATCTGCCGGGGGGCATCAGGCGCGGTGTTCACCCGCTCCTCCCCGCCGTTGTCCACGCCATCCGGCCCCACGCTGTACACCCGCACGGTCTCACCTTCCACCTTAAGGTGAAAGGCCTGTCCCGTAAATGGATCCACGTCAGTAAAGCCGGCCTCCGCCAAGGTGGCCGGGTAGCGCCCCTGCGCCCCCTTGAACCTCAGCACCGCCATCAGCCCGCGCACGGCCTGCCACTGGGCATCTCTCTTCAAGAACGCCTGCCCGGCCTGCAGGGTCATCGGATACGTCATCACTCGCAGGGCGGTGGTGGGGTCGTCGTCCGACTTTAGCTGGTAATCGATCTCAGCCAACCTCTTCACCAGGGTCGCATTGTCCTTCACCGTCGCTTGGTCGGCATAGACTTCGATCCAGGGCTGCAACGCACGGGCGCGAAACGCCCGGGCCCGCAGGTCATCGGGCACGCCGCTGGGGGCAAGTTCGGCCTTCAGCTTGTTGGCTTCGCTCACGGCGTTGGGATCCTCGGGATCAACTGGACCAAAATAGCTGCCCACTAAGTCCGTTGCCGGAGCTTCGGCCGCCGCTAAGGACATGATGATTTCCCCGCGCAAAGAGCGCAAAATCTCCATCGGTTGGTTGGTTTTGCGGTCCGCGATTTCATCCAGGGCGTTAAGCAACTCCACATCTCCGGGATGTCGTGACACGATGTTCTCCATCGTCCGCGAGACCAGCGCGTCGGTTGCAATCTGGACGAGAGCGGCTATCAGCGTCGGATCGGTGCCCGCGAATTCCGCCAGTCGAGAGGCCGCGCGCATATCCCGGATCGCACCGGCTTTGTCTCCGGAGATGGCCCGCAGCTGGGCTCGGAAAACGAAACCCTTGCTCAGGGATTTGATTTCCGAGAACGCGGGAAACTCGATTTTCCAAGGGTCCTCGCGGGTCCAATCGTGGCCAAAGTCAATAGAGGGCTTGGCGGTGGCCTGCTCGGCGAGGCTGAGGGCAGGTTCTAAACTCGCAATAATCCTCTGGGCGGCCTCCATGTTCGCGGGGGTGGGCTCAGCAATGGCCAGCGCGAAGGTCTGCTCCCAGCCCTTATGAGGGCGGGCAGCTTCCGAGAATTTCTTGCCCGCTTCGCGCAGCAGGGGCGCAGCATTGTCCTCCGGGCGCACGGGCGTCTTGGGCATCAGGTCCGCGCCGGTGAGGGGGAGGCCGAGCTGCTTGGCGGCGGCCTCGGCGGCGGGGAGTTCGGCGGCGGCCTTCTCAAAGGCGGCCAGGGTGGAGTTGTTGCACCCCGCCATAAG
>CAZDWU010000112.1:0-5450 GCA_964509165.1 uncultured Chthonomonas sp.
ATGCCCCATTGCAGCCAGGTGTAGGGCCGCCCGTGGGTGGGGGCCCCACTGGGCTCCAGCCAGTAATCCTCGCCCGGCGTCAGCGTCCGCCCCGCCCAGCGCACGGCGTCCACGCTCACGTAGCCGCCGTTCAGGTCTTGCCATACCATGCTGGAGGGCACCAGGGTCTGCACACTAGGGGCACTCTCCGCCAAAAAGGGGTTCCACCCCGTCTCGTTTTCCCAGCGCTGCACTTCCGCCTCCATGCGGTCGGTCAGCGAGGGTGACCCCGGGGGTGTTTCCACCCCCAGGGTCTGCAAATAGGCACCGAGTTCGGCCCCGGTCGGCCAATTCGCCTTCCCCGCCATCCGTTAGAGGCCGGTCACCGTACAGGCCGCCGCATCGCGGAAGCTGGCCAAAGCCGCCCGCAGGTGGGCGCGCACCGTCAGCACGTTCTTGGCGAACGTATCGGTGTGCGATTCGCTCACCGCCATCGTGATGCCCTGGCGGATGACCAACCCGAAGTACTGCGTATCCATCACCAGGGCGGTGCCGGCCGGCAGGGCTTCGTTGAGGGCAATCGAGACGCCCATCAGGCGCGTCGTCATCTCGTCGCTGGGGTGCCCCATCACGTATTGGCCGTCGGTGGTGCGGGCCAGCACCAGCTTCAGGTAGTCGGCCGGGTTCAACAGGATCAAATTGGGCACCGCGCCCCCGTTGCCCACGCCGCTCCGGCGAACCTTGTCCATCCCCCTGGCCAGGGCGTCGATGATCGGGTCGGCCCCCTTGGCCTGGGTTTGGATGCCCGGCAGGTTGAGCAAGCCCGTGAGGTTGGGCGCGTTGCCATCCCCGCTCAGGCACTGCGAATCCAGCACCTGCCGCAGCATCAGGCTCAGCCGCTGCTCGATGAGGGCGCGGACGCCGGGTTCGTCTTCCAGTTGCTCTTCGGTCACCGGCAGCACCACGCCCAGGCGGCGGATGGGCACCGTCACCTCGGCAAAGGTCAGCGTAGCTTCGTCCAGCGCTGCATTCTCACCCTTGGTGCCAGCGGCATTGGTGAATACGCTCTCCCGCATGAGCTTAAAGGCGTTCTGCTGGGTTGGGATGACCGGGAGGAAGTCCACCAGTTGCGGCGGGCGCTGCACGCTGGGAACCAGATAGCCACTGCGCAGCACTTCCGGCGGCATACCGGCGGTGGTCGTCATCGTGGCTTTGGCTTCTAGGGCACGGCGGGTGTCCACCGCCAGTTCCACCTCCGGCATGTGGCGGCTGCCTCGGTTTTGCCAGGATTCACTGGCGAAGAGGGCGTCGGCCAGCCCCTTCTGCTCCAGCGGCAGGGTGGCGGCAGACGAAACGTTGAGGCGGCCGCTCGGGGCGGCGATTTGAGGGTTATCCATAAGGGGTTGAGGAGTGCGGGGCGCTTCCCCCCGCTCGTTTTTCACGGCCAGCACCTGGGCTTCCGGGTGGGCCGGCATGGTCACAATTGAGACTTCGCGGACTTCGAGGGCCCGGATGCGGCGGCGAGCTTGGGGGTCCGGGCTGGGCTCGCTGGCCAGCACGCGGTAGCCGATGCTGAGGCCCACCTTCTTGCCTCTTTGCAGGCGCTCGTGCACTACGGTTTGGGCTTGCTGCGCGGCGGGCGTGGTGTGGAATCGCATCCGCACAAAGAGGCCCTTGGCGTCTTCTTTGGCCTCCTCGATAGTTGCCACGGGGAGCTCGGACCAGTCATGGCCCACCGCACCGAAGCCTTCTCTTGTCAGCGCATCCAGGTTCCGGTAGGCGCCGGGGAGGATGATGTCCCCCACCCGATCGGGGCCGCCCAGCACGGAGGCGTAGCCTTCCAAGACGCCCTCTCGCGATGGCGTGTCAAGGGGCTGGTCCGGCAAATCGGGGATAAAACTGAGTTCAACGCGCGAGTTATCCCCACGTTTATCCAAAGTTATCCACACCCCGATTCAGGACCGCCCGGCCCTCGTCCGCCGTCCACAGCCCGGCTCGCACGTTCTCTCGCACCCGCGCGTGGCGGTCGCTTTCGTCCTCCTGCAAGGCCCGCACGTCGCGCAGGTCAAACTCGGCCTGGGCGGGCGGGTCAAACTCCGGCATGAGCTGATCGGTGATCTGCTCCGCCACCAGCCGCCACTTCGGAATCAAAAACGACTCCACCGCCGCCTCCCGCGCTTCGCGGAAGTTGCTGAACGTGGCGTGCTCCATGCCCGAACCCAGCCCTAGCACCATCGCCGAGACGCCCAGCAGGGCCGTGATCCGCTCCTCCGGCAGGCGCACCAGCCGGTCCAGACTCATCTGCTCGGGGCTGAACCCCAGCGGAGTCACATCCAGCGGGATGGTGGGAAACACCACCCCTCCCGCTTGGTCGCCCGCTGTCGCCTGGGTCAGCAGGCGCTTGGTTTCGTGCACAAAGTGGTCGGTGATCGCCCCGGCATCGCCCGCGTCCCGCACCGTCACCAGCAGGCTGGGGGCCGGCGCGCGCATCAGCGCCCGGTGATATTGCGCCACCTCGTTGTCGGTGCGGATCTCACACTCAATGGCCCGCAACGGCGACTGCCCCCGCAGTGGATTCTCGGGGTCAATCCCGTCCATAAAGTGCACCACGTCGCCGGGGGTCATCCAAACTTCCCCGCCGCTGGTGGCCACGCGGTACCCGGCCAAGCGGTGGCTGGTTCCGGGCATCGCCACCGGCGTCACACTCGCCGAGGGCCACCAATCCAGGCCAATCACCTGCCCCGTCTCGTCGCGAACCTTGTGCAGATAGGCGTTGCCATCCAGCACCAAGTCCATCACCAGGGCCTGCCGGATTTGCCGCCCCGAGACCTTGCTCGGTTCGCCCAGCCGCGCGTGCGGCCGCTGTAGCAGCAAAGCCGCCGGGTGGTGGTCATCCCATTGCCCATCCCGGCGCACCCGCAAGGGGGGCTCGGTGAACGTGCGCATAGCCCACTGGACCACCGCCATCACAATCGAATTCGTCTCGGCATCCCGCCGAGAGCGAGGGGGCAAAGGCAGCACCGCCCCGCCGGCAATGCGTGCCGGGCTCGGGTTCGGCGGGCTCTCCGCCCCGGCCCCGAAGGGCCATTTCCATTTCTTCATTTCTTGGTTTGTTTGGTGCTCGTCAAGTCACCCGGGCGGGCCGCTTGAGGGCCTGGGCGGCCAGGGCCAGTGCGCACACGCAGTCGTCGTGGCCGTGAGGCGGGCCTTCCATTACCACTCGGCCGCTGGCGGACGTGCGGTAAGCAAAGCTCTCCAGTTCGGCGGTCTGCACGGGCACGTCCATCAGGCGCAGCCCTTGCCGCTCAAAGCGCAGCGCTAGCCGCTCCATCATCGTCGCCTTGCTCTCGGCGGTGAACACCACCGGGCGCACCCGCACGCCCTGCTCCTTCAGCAGTTCGCACACCGGGTCGCCCAGGCCCGTGCTATCCACGTGGGCCACGGCATCGTAGGCGTGGGCCAGTTCGGCCAGGCGCAGGGCCGTCACCGTCCAGGTTTGTCCGCGCCAACGCCGCCAGGCCACCTGCCGCCCGTTCGGGTCCAGCACCGTGGCCACCGTCCAGTCGTGGTGGCGGCCCAGGTCCACACCCATCACGTAGCTTTGGGTGGGGTCTGGCGGGTCGTCGCTGGCGCGGCCTTCATCCACTGCCGCACGCACTCCACCAAACACGGCCCCTTCCTCATCGGCGAACTCGGCCAGATACTCCTGCCGAAACGCCCGCTCCGAGAGGTCGCCCCGCGCCGCTTCAATCTCCGCCGCCGGCAAGTGGGGGTTCTCGGCACTGGGGGCATGGAACGAAGCCCACCCTTCCCCCACTTGCGAGAACAGAGCGAAGAAGTCTCCCCGCCCCCTCGGCGTGCTAAGGAAGGCCGCCTGCCCCGCGTCATCCGTTAGGGTCGGGCGGATGGTTTCCGCCCACACCCGGGCGAGATCACGCACGATGGCAGCTTCGTCCACCAGGGCCAGGGCCAATCTCCGGCCCCGCCCCGCATCCGGGTCATCCAGGCTAAAGAACGAGATCGAACCGCCCGTAATCAGGTCGATCCGGCGCTCATCTTCGCTCATCCGCCGCGCCACTGGGGCCAGAGTTTGCCGCAGGGTCCGCCACGGCTCGCTCAAAAAACGGTAAGTCGGCCCAAACCACCCCACCGGCCGCCCCGCCAGGGCCGCTTGCACGCTCAGGTGCTCCCCCAGCGTGGTCTTGCCCCAGCGCCGCCCGCACGCCAGAACCCGGAACCGAGCGGAGCTATCCAACACCCGCCGTTGCCCGGTATGAGGGCGCGGCAGCGAAAGCACGATCCGGTCATCACTCGTCCCGATACACCACCTCAATCGTGGTGGGCGTCGGGGCCTCGGTGGGGGCGGGTTCCAGGCGGCTCACCAGCTCCTTCAGCGCCGTCGGGTTACCCGCCAGGGCACTCTCAATGAAGGTGCGAATCACCTCCCGGGCCAGCCGATAGTCGTCGGCGCGCAGGGCTTCGCGCAGCAAGTCCACATCCGCTCCCGCCGGCAGCGTCCGCGTGCGGCGTCGCGCCATGGCTTCAGGTCAGGGGTTCCAGGCCCAGCGCGGCCAGCACCCCGGCCATCGCCCCGGCCACCCAGCGGCGCCCGGCCAGGCTCCAATCAAAGGCGCCGGGGGTGCGGGTCCAGGCGTGCAGGTCAACGACGATGGCGGACACCAGCCCGCCCAGGGCACCGGCCCCGATCTTGTTCATGTTCATAAGTTGTTGGTGGCTATTCCAGCCGGTCGCTCAGCCGCTCGACGGCCAGTTTCAGGCCCTCCAGCGTGGCGCGGAATTCGGTCAGCAAGTGAATGAGGGCACTGCGGTCGGCACTCCAGGCCTTCACGACTTGCCACATGAGGAAGCCCGCCATGATGGCCGTGGGGCCGTGCACCGAAAGCGCCGCTAAGAGGGCGTCCACTTGGCCTCGGTGAGCTTGATCACCTTCAGTTGGGGCGTCCATAAGCGTTGCCGTCGGTAGACGCCATCACCCTCGCGGCTGCCCGCATCGTTGGTGTTGCCCTCAATCGTCTCGGCGAGCCAGCCCCGCGCCGTGCGGCGCATGCGCACAATGAAGCCGATGTGGCCCCGCCATGCCGCCCGGTCGCACCAGGCAAAGAGGTCGCCCCGCCGGGCTTGAGCCGGGTCGGCTGTCACTCGAAAGCGGCTGCCGTGCACCCACTGGCACACCGAGGCGGAGTTGCGCGGAAGTTGCCCGCGCTCCGCCCCCGCTTGCAAGAGCTGATAAGTGACAAAGGCCGCGCACCACGGCGCGCCGGGCTGGAGCCCGCAGGCGGCAAGGTACTGGTCGATATAGGGGCTGGAGTTCCGCCCCACCTCCCGCACCCGTAAAGTGTCAGCGGCATGAGCCGCCAATAGCAAAGCCCGCTCGGGAATCAAAAAGGTGGCCCATTCCGAGGCCGAATAGCCCGGCACGGGCGCTCGTTCCGCATTTTGCATGGGGTCAT
>CAZDWU010000113.1:0-5403 GCA_964509165.1 uncultured Chthonomonas sp.
TCCGGACCGGGGCCTCGCGCGCTTCTTGGGCCGCCATTTCCTCGCGGCTCATCAGCTTAAACTTCGCCGTCACCAGGTCCGTAAGGTCAAAGAACCGTTCCGCGCCCAGGATTTCAAGCAGGTCGCCACTGGTGGCATCTTTGAACGCACTCACCAACACTTCGCGCCCCTGCGACACCACGTGCTTGATGACCGGAATGTAATCCCGATCGCCCGCGACGATGACAAAGTAGGCAATGTCGGCGCGCACATAGAGCGTATGCATCGCGTCAATGCAGAGCTGCATGTCCGCCGCATTCTTGTGCTCGGTTCCCAGCACGTTGCGCGTATCAAATCCCAGCAGATAGAGCTGGTTTTGCACCGTGTCGGGCAACCGCTCAAAGTCGCCGTACGCAAAGAGAATGATGGCGTCGTGGTCAAAGCGCTCCTTCACGCCCAACTTGAGCGCGCGGAGGGTTTCCACCATCGCCGAGACGGCATCCTCGCCCGGCTTCAGTCGCCGCTTGAGAAAGTAGTAAACGTTCTCCAGGTCCACAAAGATCGCCGTTCTCGGGGGCGATGCGAAGCTCGGCGATGTGAAGTGCATGGGGTTACTCTACCGGCCCTTACTCCACCGGTAACGTGTGGCCCATCTTGTCGCGCTTGGTGTCCAGATACTTGCGATTCTCATCGCGGTGCCCGGCCACCATCGGCACGGTTTCGGTGATTTCCAGGCCGAATCCCTCAAGGCCAATGCGCTTCGAGGGGTTGTTGGTCATCAAGCGCATCTTCCGGATGCCGAGCTCGTGCAGCACTTGGGCTCCCAGCCCGTAGTCCCGCAAGTCCGCCTTGAAGCCCAGCGCCTCGTTGGCCTGCACGGTGTCCAGGCCCTTGTCTTGAAGTTCGTAGGCGCGCAGCTTATTCAGGATGCCGATGCCGCGCCCTTCTTGCGCCACGTACAGCACGCAGCCGTGCCCAGCTTCCTCAATCGTCTCCAGCGCCAGCGCCAGTTGGTCGCCGCAGTCGCAGCGCAGGCTGCCCATGATGTCGCCGGTCAGGCAACTGCTGTGCACGCGCACCAGGGTCGGCTCGCCGTTGGTCAGGTCGCCCTTGGTGATGGCCAGGTACGGCTCGTGGTCCACCTTGGCTTCGTAGGCGTAGAGCGTGAAGTGGCCGTAGCGGGTCGGGAAGTCAATCGGACCGGCCACGCGCTCCACCAGCCGCTCCGTCTTGCGGCGATACGCGATGAGGTCGCTGATGGTGAGAATCTTGAGGCCGTGGTGCTCGGCGTACGGGATCAGACCGTCCATGCGGAGCATTTCGCCATCGTCGCCAATAATCTCCACGCCCACCGCCACCGGCGCGTAGCCCGCCAGCACGCACAGGTCCACGCTGGCTTCGGTGTGGCCGCTGCGGCGCAGCACGCCACCCTCTTCGGCGCGGAGCGGAATCACGTGCCCCGGGCGCATCAGGTGTTCGGAAGTGGCCTGCGGGTCGCAGAAGACGTTCACCGTCTTGGCGCGGTCACCGGCGCTCACCCCCGTCGTGGTGCCAAAGCGGGCATCCACCGTTTCGGCCATGGCGGTGCCGAGGCGAGCGGTGTTCTGCTTGGTCATCATCGGGATGCCCAGTTGCTGCAGGCGCTCCGGCGTGGTGCTGATGAAGGGCACCCCGCGCCCGTGGGTGATCATGAAGTTCATGGCCTCGGGCGTGCAGTGCTCCCCGGCCATGATCAGGTCCCCTTCGTTTTCGCGGTCGGGGTCGTCCACCACGATGATCATCCGTCCCGCCCGGATCTCGGCCAAGGCTTCTTCCACGGTCGCGAAGACGGCAGTGGTACTCATGCTTTGATTCTACGGTGGCAAGCCGGGGCCACGTCGGTCCTCCCCCGACTTTTGCCGCTCGTGGTTTGTCGGTGGCGCGAAATGAAGCGAGGAGCAACGCTGGTTCGTTCGGGTTCAATACAGACATGCTTTCCTTGGCCCTGGTCCTGCTCACCCAGACCGCACCCCCCAACCTCACCGAAGGTGTGCAGCGGCTCCCGCTCACCGGCACCCCGGGCACGGTGGCGTGCGTGGGTCCGGGTTCGTTCCCGGTGGTGACGGCCAAGGTGGACGGAGGACGCCTGCCCCTGCTGGCGGCCAGCAACGCGGGCGGCGCGCGGGTGGCGATTTTTGCCCACGGCGGCTACCTGGGCTTGCCCGAAAACGGGGACACTCGGCGGCTCGTCCGCAACCTTGTGCAGTGGATGGCCAGCGGCCGCCCGCAGGCCCGGCTGGTATGCATCCGCCAGGATGCGGTGGCGGGCTTGGCCCAGTCTCTCGCATTGCCGGTGGAAAAGCGCAACCAAATTGGCACCCTCGACCCTCGCCGCGACGTGTTGGTGCTGGATGCCCACGCGGTGGGCGAAGGGGATGTCCCCGCCCTCAAAACCTATCTCAAGGCCGGGGGCGCCTGGCTCACCGCAAGCACCGGCTGGGGGTGGGCGCAAATCAACCGCAAGTCCGTCATTCACATGCCCGCCCAGGCCGCACTGGCCGAAGTCGGCCTTGCCATCGGGCCGAGCACCATCGACCCCGACCAGAACGGCATGGTGGTGGTCCAGCCATCACTCCCCTTGCACGCCGCTCACCAGGCCTGGGAGAACCTGGATGGAGACCAAGCCGGTCCGGCGAGCGTGGTGCTGCTAGACGGCCTGCGAAGCGTGCAGCCCGACCACCCGCTGGTCAAAGAACTCCGCCGCCGCGACCAAACCGCTCCTGCCCTCCGCATCGGCCCGGACGCCAAGCTCCCCGCCCGCCAGGGCCTCAACCGCGTGCGCGCCTATCTGCACAACGAAAGCTGGCGCGGCCTCCCTGCCGACCAGGTGCAGGCCCACGCTAGTGCCGCCCTGTTCCCCGGCCAAGCCACCGGTGCGGCTCCGGCTTCGGCGACCCGCACGTTGCAAGGCCAGGCGGGCTGGAATAGCACCGGGCTCTACGCCAACGCGGGCGTGCCCATCACGGTGCAGTTTGCCAGTGCTGCCGCCGCGCAGGGCTGGCGCATCCGCATCGGCAGCCACTCCGACCAGGTGTGGCACCACAATCCGTGGAGCCGATTCCCCCACGTTGACGCCGAGTGGCCGGTGACCGGCGAGCGCACCACCGTGGCCAGCGCCTTTGGCGGCCTGATCTACCTGGTGCGCGACCAAGCCCCCGCCAGTGCGGTGCGGGTTACCATCCGGGGCGCGCACGAGGCCCCGCACTTCAAGCGTGGCGTGACCACCGCCAACGAGTGGAAGCAAAACCGCGCCGCCCCCGGGCCCTGGGCTGAGATTGAAGGAGAGCGGTTGATCGTGACCGTTCCGAGTTCATCGGTGCGGAACCTGGAAAACCCCGAAGCCGTGGCCAAGCTGTGGGATGAAGTGGCCGACCACTGCGCCGACCTGGTGGGCCGGGAGCACGCTCGCGCCCGTAAAGAGCGGTTTGTGGCCGACACCCAGATCAGCGCGGGCTACATGCACGCCGGGTATCCGATCATGACCCACCTCGATGTCGCCGACCGCGTGGTGGACGTCGCTGGCCTGATGAAGGAAGGCAGCTGGGGCCACTATCACGAGATCGGCCACAACCACCAGGACGGCATGTGGACGTTTGAGGGCACCGGCGAGGTCACGGTGAACCTCTTCACCCTCTACGTCTACGACAAGTTGAACAAGGCCCGCCCGGCCGACCGCGCGTTCGATGAGGCCAGCAACCTCAAGCGGTGGAAGGAGTTCAAGGCCAACAACCCGAGCCACGACAAGTGGAAGGGCGACGCCTTTTTGGCGCTGGTGATGTACGCGCAGATGCAGAACGCCTTTGGGTGGGAGCCTTACAAGAAGGTTTTCCGCGAGTACGACGCGCTGCCGCAGAATGAGCGTCCCCGCAGCCAGCAGGATCGCCGCGATCAGTGGATGATCCGCATGAGCCGCGCCGTCGGGCGGAACCTGGGGCCGTTCTTCGAGGCGTGGCACATGCCCATCACGCCCGAAGCTAAGGCGCAGGTGGCCAACCTGCCCAGCTGGATGCCCAACGGCATGGAGTAACTTTTAAGCGCCTGTCCCTGCGACCATCACGAAGGGTTAGGAGTTGTCAAGTCGTCCCTTAAAGGCAGCAAACTTCTCGGGCTGGCCCTCGGCCATGCACCACTGTTGAATCCGATCAAGATTGATCGGATTCTGTCTTGCAACTCCTAGTGCCTGTTCCAAAGCACTGAAGTCGTTGTAGTGGAGGAACCAAGCCAGGCGGTCGCGAACACAATCGGTCGGGCTGAGAATATGGAGAACCAACTCTCCTTCTTTCATCGTGTCCCAGGCCGTAATGAATTCGTTACCAATCCCCAAGGGTCCAGGTGGAAACTCCACTGTGAAGGGAGACGTGGGATGACGATACATGCCTCCGCTTTCTTCAAATCCAAGTTGTAGTAACGGCTGGACCGCAGCTTTGGCACCGAGAGCGGTGTACGAAAGAATGAAGTCAAGATCGCGGGATTGGTTTACATCAGGGGCATAAACCGTGGCCGCGCCACCACCAGAGAGCACGGCGATTGTGCCTTGACGGTCCAGTGCAGTGCAAACCAGAAAGGCCAACTCACGGAGGGTTGTTTGAGGGCCGATGCTCAAAGCTCCTTCCCTACCCGCCTCGGCCGACGACGACGATCCGCGAGTCGTTGTTGTAACTCAACATCCGCCTCTCCCATCCGATCTAAAAGCTCTTTGAGCTCCTTCACCGCAAAGTAGCGCGGGTTAATGCGCACCCTACGGGCCTTGCCCTCCTCGGCCCCGACCACGATCCCGGTCCGCTCCAGACTGTCCAAAGCCGACTGAATCCGGCTGAGGCTCCGGCCAAGCACTTGGGCAATTTCGGAGGCATGCGACTCACCCAGCATGTGGACCACAAGCAATGTGCTGGTCCGCGTCGTAGTGCCGAAGAGTCCGATATTCGCAGAGCTCGCCATATCCTCTATTATCCACCCGTTTTCCGGGTGACATCACCCGCTTTTCGGGTGGATTTCAAAAATCGTTCCTCCAAAATGGACCCGGGCAGGTTGCCGCTTGCCCCCGCGCACCCCGGCCCCAACAGCGGTAATATCTGATGGGCCGACACTCGGCCCGGAGCATCCGATGGCCAAGTACGTTTTTGTAACCGGTGGGGTTGTGAGTTCAATCGGCAAGGGCATCGCCAGCGCCAGTGTGGGCCGGCTGCTCCGCCACCGAGGCTATCGCGTCGCGCCCGTCAAGCTGGACCCCTACATCAACGTGGACGCGGGCACCATGAACCCCTTCCAGCACGGGGAAGTCTTCGTGACCGAAGACGGCGCCGAAACCGACCTCGACCTCGGCCACTACGAGCGCTTCCTGGACGTCGAGTGCTCCACCCTCTCCAGCATCACCACCGGCAAGGT
>CAZDWU010000114.1:0-5336 GCA_964509165.1 uncultured Chthonomonas sp.
AGCGGCCAAACCGAAGAGACCCTTGCCGCTTTTGCCGACCTGCGCCGGCGCGGGGCCATGCCGTTTGTCATCAGCAGCGGCGGGCAGATTAGCGAGATTGCTCGCCAGGAAGGTTTCCCTCTCATCACTATTCCTGGTGGCCAGCCGCCGCGCAGCGCTCTTGGCTACCTGCTGGTGCCCATCGTGCACGTGTGCGCCCACTTTGGCTTGCTTTCGCCGGTGGACTGGGATGCTTTCTTTGCCGTGCTGGATGGCGTGCGCGCTCAGTGCGGCCCGGAGAGTGAAGCCAGTCCCACCGCCGAGCTGGCCAAAAATCTTCACAATCGCCTCATCCTGCTGGATGGCCAAGGGGCCGCCGCCGCCCGCGTGGCCAACCGCGTGAAGGGACAGATTAACGAGAACGCCAAGCGCATGGCCTTTGCCAGCGCCCAGCCTGAGCTCTGCCACAACGATATCGTGGGGCGCGAAGGCGCCCACCACCAGGCCGCGCAGTGGGCCACCGTCGCGCTCTATGTGAGTGAAGTGAGCGCCAAGATGCTGACCCGCAGCCAAGTCACGGCCCGCCTCACCGAAGGCACCATGCCCACCTACGAGTTGTGCGCCCCGGGCCAGACATTGTTCGAGCGCATGGTGGGCTTGGCTTACATCGGGGATTGGCTTTCGCTGGACCTCGCCGCGCTCGGCCAAGAAGACCCCACCGCCATCAAATCCATTGATACGCTCAAGGCCGAATTGGCCCGCGTCCCCTAAACGCTTAGAATCTCGGCCGCCGTGGGGAAGCTGGCGCGAGGCTCAAAGCCCACAATCGTGCCTTCGGTAACGGGGTTGGGCACCACCACCACATCCATGCCCGCCGCCCGCGCGGCTAGCGCGCCGTTCTGGCTGTCTTCAAAGGCAAGAACTTCGGACGGGACAAACCCGAGGGCGCGGCAGGCCGCCAGATAGCTCGCGGGATCGGGCTTGCATACCCCCACCACGTCCCGCGACATGATGACGGGAAACACCTCGCGCAGCCCCATCCGCCGTAAGAACCCGTCAATCCACGCGAACACGCTGTTGCTGGCAATGGCCATCGGCATGCCGGCTTCTTGCAGGCCCTCGATCAGTTCTCGCACCCCCTCGCGCGGCACGGGCGGGTTGCCCATGAGTTCATGGAAGCGCATCATTCGTTGATGCTCCACCAGGGGGCGATCGTAGGGACCGATCAAGGCTTCGAGGTGCGCAAAGACGTCCCAACTGCCGGGAGGCGCGCCCACACACTTGATCCACTCACTATGCTCCAACGTGGCCCCGAGCGAAGCGAACGTCTCGCTCCACGAGTCAAACTCGCGCGACTCGGTATCCAAGATGAGGCCGTCGAAATCGAAGACGACCCCCTGGTAGCGCGGCATCAGTCGTTGTGAGCCTTGGCCTTCTCGATGTCGAGTTCAATCGGCATGCGGAACTTGAAGAACGAGCCCTTGCCGACTTCGGATTCGACCCAAATGCGGCCCAGGTGGACATCCTCCACCAAGTGCTTGACCAAGAACAAGCCGAGGCCCGTTCCGTAGATCTTGCGGTTGTCTTCGTTGTTCACGCGGTGGAACTTCTCGAACACCTTGCTCAGGTGCTCGGCCGGAATCCCGATCCCTTGGTCTTCCACCCACACCTCAATTTCGTCGCCGTCGCGGAAGGCGTGCACCACCACGTCCCCACCCTCGGGCGAGTACTTGATGGCGTTGTTGAGCAGGTTCGTGAGAATCTGGTCGAACTTGTCCTTGTCGCCAATCACGGTTTCCGGCAGGTTGTCGTTGAACTTGCCGAAGACGTGGTGCTTCATGCTGGCTTGGCGTTGCACCATCACCACCTTCTCGAGCATTTCGCCCAGGGCAAAGCGCGAGTAGTCCGGCTTGAGCGACTGACCGCTTTCGATACGGGCCGTGTTGAGCAAGTCGTCAATGAGGCGCCGGAGGCGGTCGCACTCCTGCTCGATGATGCTCAGGAACTCCTTCTGCTCTTCGCGAGTGAAGTCGTCGTCCATCAGCAGCGTAGACGTAAAGCCCTTGATGGCGGTGAGCGGTGTGCGCAGCTCGTGCGAGGCCATGGCGACGAACGAGGACTTCATGCGGTCCAGGTTCTTCTGATCCGTGATGTCATTAAGGATGGTGACGTAGCCGAGGCTCTTCCCCTCCTCGTTCTTCACCGCTGCGCCCTGGATCGTGTAATGCCGTTCGACACCCTGCGGCATCACCGTCACTTCGGAAATCTCTTGCGCCGAACCGTTCACCCCGTCCTTGAGGAACTTGCAGACCTCTTCGCTCGGGATGATGTCGTGGATGGACTTGCCCAGCACGTCGTCGGTTTCGATCCCGAACAGGTGGCGCGCGGCCGAGTTCATCTGGCTGATCTTTTCTTGTGGGGAGACCAGGATGAGACCGGTGGAGATGGATTCGAAGGTCTGGAGGAGCTCTTCGCGCTCTTCCACCACTTCGCGGTACAGCTGAAGGTTGGCGATGATGGAGCCAACGTTCTTGGCCATGCGCTCCAGCAGGCGCACGTCCTCATCGTTAAAGTCGTCGCCGTGGCGCTTGTTAAAGGCGTGCAGAACCCCGATGGTGTTGCGCTCCACCACGCGGTTCTCTTCGTCCCGCTTTTCGATAATGAGCGGTACGGTAATCCCGTTCGTCACGTGAAGCAACGACACGAGATCCTTCTTGGTGCGGTTGTCGTTCGGCGCGTCGTGGAACAAAAGCGGCTCGCCCGAGCGGAACACTTCGCCCGAGACACCCTGCGTGGCCCGCACGCGGAACAGGTTAAGCTTCTCAATCTCAACGCCGTGGCTGGGCGGAATCGCGATCAGTTCACCCTGCTCTTGATCGAAGAACATGACCACGATCTTTTCCGCCTGCAGGATCATCGCGATGCGCTGCACGAGGCGGCGGAGGGTGGATTCACCGTCTTGCAGCGGCGCCACTTCCATGGGGGTTTCCGGGCTGGCGGGCGACGACGGGGGCGTGGCCGAGCTGGTGTTCCCCTGGGCGAGTTGCGATTCCAGGTCATGGATTCGCTTTAGTAGCGCGTCGCGATCGTCAGTCATGGCGTTCGTGTTCATTCCTCTCCGTGGCTGAAAAAAGCCCAGGCGGGGCCTTCATCATACCTGCCAGACGGGATTGTTTCGGGCCAGGTTCCCTGGCGGTATATTGGGGTCCATGGGCGGCCACTTGGAACCGTTGCCGCTGTTTCCTCTCCATACGGTGCTTTTTCCATACGCACCCCTGCAATTGCACGTCTTCGAGAGTAGATACCGAGAACTGATCCAATATTGCTCCGAAGAAGATACGGGGTTTGGAATTGTTTTGATTCGGCAAGGCGCGGAGGTAGGAGGCGAGGCGGAACCCTATATGGTGGGCACGGCTGTCCGCATTGTGGATGTCCGCACAAACACTGACGGCACCCTCGCCGTGCAAGTGGTGGGGCAGCGCCGCTTCCGCATTCGGCGGATCGATGACGACCGACCCTACCTCGTCGGGCAAGTCGAGCGCGTAGTGGAAATGGAAGTAGAGGACAGCCCCCGCTGCGATGCCCTCGTCCTGAAAACCCGCGAGTATCTCAAGCAGTATTTCGAGGGCCATTTCGCGCAGTTCGACATGAAAGTCGCCGAGGTGCGCCTGCACGAGGACCCCACCGTGCTCTCCTTCCAGGTCGCGAGCCTGCTGCATGTGGACGACCGGCAGAAGCAGTACCTGCTGGAGATGACGGACACCCTAGAGCGGCTGAGCACCATGCTGCCGATGCTGGAGCAGTTGATCCTAGAAGCCGAACCCGGCCCCGTGCAGCCCATGCACCGCCAAGACCACGAAGGTTGGATCTTTAAGAACTAACCCTGCAACCGCGCCGTGAGCAGCTGGTGGAAGTGGTGGATGCCCACCTCTTGCGTGGGGCTGTAGCGCCCGTGCTGGTAGTTGCGGCTCTTGAGCCCGCGATGGACTAACTCCACCACCACCTCATCTTCCCGCTCCACGCGGTCCAGGGCCGCGCCGGCCCCCACATCCATCCGGCTCGCGTCCTTTACGTAGCCGATGAACGACACCCGGGTGCGGTCCACGCCCAGCGGGCGCACCACGTTCAGGCTGAGCCCCCACGGATAGAAGTTGAACATGAGATTGGGAAACACCCAGAAGTAGAACGCCGCCACCCGCTGCCCCGCAAACCGATGGCCCGCCGGGAGGTCAAAGCAATCTTCACCCTCGTTGCCGATGGCCACCTGGAGCACGCCGTAGGGGAATCGCTCCACTTGGTAGGCGCCGTAGTCCAGCACTGCATTCAGGTCGGCGTGAACAAATGGGATGTGGAAGCCTTCGAGGTAGTTGTCCACGTAGAGCGCCCAGTTGGCGCGGACAAGATAGTCACGGGTGCGGCTGGGTTCGGGTTCAAAGGTCGCCAAGTCCATCCACCCCACCAGGTCTTGCATCTCGCGCATGACCGTTTCGAAGGCGGCCTCGGGTCGTAACGACGCAAACAGGTGTCGCCCCCACGTCGCGTAGGGCACCCGGGGGAGATGGTCAGCTTCGCTCGGAAAATCGGCCACCTGGTCGAACTCGGGCATGAACTGGAACTGCCCATCCAGCCCAAACCGCCGGCCGTGGTAGCGGCACCGCAAGAATCGCTCATGCCCCGCCGCCTCGCACACCACCATGCCCCGGTGCGTGCAAACGTTGCTCAGGCAGTGCACCTGGTCGTTGCGGTCGCGGGTGAAAACCAGGGGCTCATCCAGGCTGCCCTCAAGGAGCGTGCAGGGCCACACCGCATCGGGCACCTTCACCTGGTCGGTATCGCCCACCCACTGCCAACTGGGCACAAACACGCGCTCCAGAATCTGTTGGTACACGCCCGGGTCGTTGTAAAGCCGCTTATCAGGGGTGCGAGCTTGGCGGATATCCGCATGGACCAAGGGGATACTTGTCATGATGCGGAACAAGATTTGGTGCGCAGGAAAGGACTCGAACCTTCACGCCTTGTGAGCACTACCACCTCAAGGTAGCGTGTCTACCAATTTCACCACCTGCGCAACCGGGAACCAAGATGATACCCGAGTTCAAACGAGACTAGGACTCCGCCTAGCCGCCCGCTTGCCGCCCTTCAATCGCCGCGATCAGCGACGCCGCCGCAAACCCCATGCGCATATCAAAAGCGTTGTTGGTGTTCTCGCGGAAGTCGATCTCCAGGTTGTAAACGAACGGGTTGAACCGCTGGCGCAGGTCCACCACGCGCTGTCCGTTGTTCAGCCGGAGGTCAAAGTTCTGCGGGATAAGGGCGGTGAGGAAGCGCCGCACCAGCGCCAAGGCTTGGTTATCTTC
>CAZDWU010000115.1:0-5285 GCA_964509165.1 uncultured Chthonomonas sp.
CCGGATCGCAAACTCAAGCCCGGTAAGGAGCCGGGCACCTTCCGTCCAAGCCCCCGGGGGCGGTACGCTCCGGCCATGGTCGCCCAAGCGGAAGCCGCCACCCTGGTGGGAATCGAGGCGGTGCCCGTCATGGTCGAAGTGGACCTGCGCCGGGGCGCCCCGGATTTCCACCTCGTCGGCCTGCCCGATAAGGCGGTGATGGAGTGCCGCGAGCGCGTCCGTAGCGCCATCCAGAACTCCGACCTCACCTTCCCCAATGGCAAGGTGGTGTGCAACCTCGCCCCCGGGGATGTGCGCAAGGAGGGCACCTCGCTCGATCTCCCCATTGCCCTCACCATCCTGGCCGTGAGCGGGCAAGTGCCGGCCAGCGAGCTCGCCCACACCGTCATCCTGGGCGAACTGGGCCTGGATGGCCGGGTGCGCCCGGTGAATGGCTGCCTCAATGCCGCCATCGCCGCCAGCCAGCGCGGGGTGCGCCGCCTCATCGTCCCCAAGGAGGACGCCCCCGAGGCCGCCGTGGTGCCGGGCCTGGACGTCTACGGCGTGGACACCCTGCTGGCGGCGGTCGAGATCCTCAACGGCGACCTGAGCCACCAGCCGGTGGATGCGGCTCTGGCCACGGCCGGTGAAGACACGCAGTGGCCGGTGGACTTTAGCGACGTGAAGGGCCAGAGCCACGCTCTGCGTGCCCTAGAAGTGGCGGCGGCGGGCAACCACAACGTCTTGATGACCGGCCCCCCGGGCAGCGGCAAAACCATGCTGGCGCGGCGGCTGCCCACCATTCTCCCGCCCCTGGGGCTGGAAGAAGCGGTGGAAGTCACCCGCGTTTACAGCGCGGCGGGCGAGCGCAACGGTCGCAATGGGCTGGTGTGGGCGCGACCGTTCCGTTCGCCGCACCACACCACGTCTTACGCGGCGCTGGTGGGCGGCGGCAAGACTCCCAAGCCGGGCGAGGTCTCGCTGGCGCACTTTGGGGTGCTGTTTTTGGACGAGATGCCGGAGTTCGACCGGGACGTGCTGGAAGCGCTGCGCCAACCGCTCGAAGACGGCATTGTCACGGTGAGCCGGGTAAGCGCAACGCAGGAATTCCCGGCCCGTTGCCTGCTGGTGGGGGCGATGAACCCTTGCCCGTGCGGGTTTCGGGGGTACCCGGAGGCAAAGTGCGTGGGGGCTTCGGCGTGCGAGCGGTACGCCGGGCGGCTGAGCGGCCCGCTGATGGACCGCATTGACCTGCACATCACGGTGCCGCGCCTGCGGCCCAATGAACTGACCGATGCCCCGCCGGGGGAGACCAGCGCCGTGATTCGGGCGCGGGTGCAGAGTGCGCGGGCCCGCCAGACCGCGCGGCTGGGGCCGGGGGGTACCAACGGGCACATGTCGCCGCGCCAAGTGCGGGAAACGGCGGAGCTGGACGAGACGGAACGTGCGTTTATGACGAAGGCGGCCTCGCGGCTGAGCCTGAGTGGCCGGGGTTACGACCGGATATTGAAGGTGGCGCGCACGCTGGCAGATTTGGCGGATGAGGACCGGATCCGGGTGGAGCACCTGGCTGAGGCCGTGCAGTTCCGCGCGCCGCAGGAATAAGTGCCCCAAAACCGAGGGGGACAAACAAAAAATGGTCGGGATGAGAGGATTCGAACCTCCGACCTCCTCGTCCCGAACGAGGCGCTCTACCAAGCTGAGCCACATCCCGACGCGGCAACGCGCATTGTACCAAATCCGGCCCGCCCAGGCACCGGGCCGTCCGCCCCGGCGCACGCTTTACGGTCCGTTAATCAGAACTTGACGATGCCTTAAACGGACGTTCACGCCGTCTTAATCCGCGCGCCGAAAACTAATTTCGCTCACGCATGGAGCAATTCTCATGACTCGTCGCGCATTCACTCTTATTGAACTCCTGGTCGTCATCGCCATCATCGCGATTCTCGCGGCCATCCTCTTCCCGGTTTTCGCGCAGGCCAAGCTGGCCGCCAAGAAGACCCAAGCTCTCTCCCAGGTCAAGCAGATCGGTACCTCGTGGCAGATCTACGCCACCGACTACGATGACCGCGCCGTGATGGTCTCCTCGGGTGGCCCGCAGGGTGTGCACCGCACCGACTTCTGGGTGGTGATGATGCCGTATGTGAAGAACGTGCCCATCTTCTTCAGCAGCGAGCGCACCGAAAAGGGTTGCTACTACCACAACGCCGCGGATCGACTCGGCACGACGTGGGGCAAGGCGATCTACGACCTGAACCCGGAAGGCCGCTGCCTGGGCTTCGGCTACAACTGGGGCCCGCAGATCTACGCCGGTGGGGGCGTGCTGGATCGCGAGCAGTTCATCAACGGTGTCGATGGCAGCGCGGGCACCACGCAGCCGGGCCGCTCCCTGACTTCGTTTGATGAACCGGCCAACCTGTTCGTCTTCGGCGACACCTACGACACGCCGCGCCCGACGATCGGTATGTTCCCGAACAGTGCTGGCGGGAAGGCTTGGATCCTGGACACGTTCCCGGTGACGGCCAACACGCGCCAGAGCCAGTTCCGCTTCGGTGGCCGATTCAACATGGCCTACGCGGATGGACACGCGAAGAACGTGAAGTTCCGCGGCGGCCTCACCACGGGCGTTGGTTACGTTTACGTGCCAAGCCAATTGAACGACCGCCTGGCCTACTGCGCCAGCCCGAGCGAACTGCTGGACGGCAGCCGATTCGGCCTGGGCAACATCGCTTGCCAAGACTTTGTGAACATCCCGTTCACCGGCACGACGGTGTGGTCGCCGGACTAGTCATGGCGCGATTCCTGAAAATGCTGATCGCCACCCTCGGGGTGGCCTTCATCATCGGGTGCAGCGGCGGAGAGGGCGCGAATCTCGAAACGACGGCGGAACAACCTCCGGCTGATCTCGAAGCCGGAAAGAACGCCAATACATTGGAGGAATGGTCAGCGGCCAATCCGAACAATGGTGCCCCGGGTCACGGGGACATGGGTGCGGGGCAGCGGGCCAACACCGATAAGTGACGAACAGGGCGGGGGCAAGAGAGGATGCCCCCGCTCGCCCGCTTCTTCCAAATCCCTAGGGCGCATGAGCCAAACTAAGCCCATGGTCCGCATCACGGCGTACATCAAGCCGTTTCAGCTTGAAGACGTGAAGACGGCCCTCGGCAACCTGAATCTCGGCGGCATGACCATCGGCGAAGCCCGGGGCCGGGGGGACAACCCCGAGCAGGCCGTGCAACTGGCGGGTCACGAATATCTCATCGCCATGCCCCTGCGCAGCCGGGTGGAGCTGGTGGTGACCGAGGCCGACCAAGAACGCGTGATCCAGGCCATTTCGGACGCCGTGCGCACCGAAGCGGCGGGGTCGGGGAAGATTTTTGTCGAGCGTGTGACGGACGCAATCAGAATTCGGACCGGAGAATCGGGCACTGATGCGGTCTGACGAAACGTATACTCCCCGGGCGCGTCATAATTGCGCAAGGGGCAAGGCCCTATGAGCATGAAGAGAAGGATTGGTTTGAGTGTTTGGATGGCATTGACGGCCCCGTGGGCCCTTGCCGCCCCGATGACGTTGGAGTTGAGCCACAAGGATGGCGACACGATCAGCGGGGATGTTCAGTTTACGGCGCGGGTGCGAAGCGAAGCCTTGGTCACCAGCGTGGAGTTCTATATCGGCGACAACCTGCGGGAAACCGACCAGAGCACGCCGTACCAGTTCAATATCGACACGCTCACGGAAGATGACGGACCGTTTTCGGTGACGTTCGCGGCCTACAACTCGGAAGGGGGCAGCGTCAAGAAGACGCTCCGACTGAAGATTGACAACGGCCTGAACAAGGGCGTGGGCTACCACGTCGGCATTGCCAATGAAGCTCTGCAAGAGAGCCAGTGGGCCAAGGCGATTCTGCACGGCCGCACGGCCCTGCGCATTGATGGCAACGACAACTCCGCCCGCCTGGTGCTGGCCCGCGCCAACCTGGGCGCCGGCGTGTTGGACCTGGCCCAGAAGTTTGCTGAAGACATCGTGGCGAGCGACCCGGCCAACGTGCCGGCCCGCCAGCTGCTAAGCGGCATCAACCTGCGCCGCGCCTTTTTGGCGCTGGAACGCGGCACCAGCGACAACGCCACCTTGCTCGGCACGCTGACCGAAGCCTTCCGCTCCGCCGCCACCAACCAGAACGCCGCGAACGCCGCCCGCATCGACGCGATGGGCGAGCCGACCGACGAAACTCTGCCGGCCTACGTGGATGCTCTGCTGGATATCCGCCGCTTTAACGATGCGGCCCGCCGCCTGGCCCCTGTGTTCGCCAAGGACCCGAGCAAGATCGGCCACGGCAACCGCCTGATCTACGCCTACCTGCGCTCCGCCCGCCTGAAGGATGCTGCCGAAGCCATTGACCTGGCCCGCCGCAGCAACACGATGGATGCAGAAACCTACGCGCTGGCCGCCTGCTTCCACGCCTACATGGGTGAGAACGAAATGGCTTCGGCCGCGATGAAGGAAGCCCTGCTTCTGGACCCCAGCCGCAACACGGTGGTGACGGCGCAGATCTTCACCAGCCTGCGCGCCGGCAACCTGAACGGCATGGGCCAGGTGCTACAACAGTACCGCCAGAGCAACGGCGACCCGACGCTGACCGGCTACTACCAGTCGGTGCTGCTGCAACAGGCCCGCCGCCCGGATGAAGCCCGCATCGCCTTTGAAAATGCGATCCTTACCGACGCCGCGAGCTACGAGCTGCTGACGGAGCGCGCGATCCAGGCCTACACCTATTCGTTCAACGAGTCGCTGTCTTCGGAGCAAGTGGATCGACAGCGAGGCATCGCCAAGGCGTTGCTGGAAGCCGCCATCGAAGCTCGCCCGGATTCGTTCGAAGCCCTGACCGCCCTGGCCATGCTGGCCATGCAGGATGGCAACAAGGACGACACGATGAAGTGGGCCCGCGCCGCCGTGGGAGCCGCGCCGGAATACGCCGGTGCGCAATACGCCCTGGCCGGTGCCCTGCAGATGATGCAGCGCCCCAGCGAAGCCCGCAAGGCCATGGAAGCCGCCGGTGCGATCGACCGCACGCTGGTGGGTGTGCCCGCGCCGAACTCGGCCGTGGACCTGCTGCGGTACCTATACAGCAAGGGCCGCACGCCCTGGCTGGCCGCGCCGGGCCGCTAAGGTCAGGCTAGTCCGTACCCGGGCCGCCCGCGCGGTGGTCCGGGTATATTTGTGCCTCGGTTCGGGGCGTAGCGCAGTTTGGTAGCGCGCTTCTCTGGGGGGGAAGAGGTCCCGGGTTCAAATCCCGGCGCTCCGACCA
>CAZDWU010000116.1:0-3908 GCA_964509165.1 uncultured Chthonomonas sp.
AATCTGGGGCTACCCTACTCAAAGTAGAAGTACGTGACCTGCCCATTCCACCGATCTACGACGACCAGATCAAGCTTCGGGTCATTCAATTTCGTGATGCTCGGGCGAACCTTGCGGGTGCGCTGCACCCTCTCTCCGAGTTTGATGTCACTATCCATATAAGTGTAACTGAAGAGGTCATACCCATCATTGGCCACCATGGTGACCGTTTTCTCCGCCGACTTAGCCTTATAGGTGAGCTCCACCTGGGCCGGACCCTTGCCCGCGAGGCATTTGGCAACGATGGCAATCCCGGGCTCAGTGGTTCCGCAGTTTGGTTCGAGACTCTTCACGGAATACTTGACCGGCGTGACGCCATCAACCTTAACCGTGCCATCCAAGTCGAAGTCCCCCGCGATGTAGGCGATCGCAAAGACCTCATCTTCCCCACTAGACTTGAATCTCGTATAGCCCGACTTGGCGCGAAATTTTTGATACTCGCTGGAATAGACACTGCATCTATGGGCTAGCTTCGCTCGTGCCTTATCCTCAGCCTCGCTGGTTTGGTCAGGGCGGTAGGGCATGCAAGCCAGGGTGGCAAGGGCCATCAGACCGATGGAGGAAACAGTTGCCCTTGTTCGACTCACGGCACCTCACCCTGGATTTGTGCAAATGGAACCCGCTCCTGAGCATCCACTGCCCACTCGTTGTACCTAACAGGAGTCAAGCTAGAAAACATGAATTTGAGGCGAAAGTGACAAATCAACCCAGAAACCCCGCCTCTCCGAAGACCAAGTACAAAGCAATGCCCAATCCATAAGGCAGCAGCAGCACGGCCGACCACCCCCGCTGCGCCATCTCGCAACCGGGCTTGAGGAGAACCAAGAGGCTGAGCACCGGGCAGCTGAGTAGGAAAAGGACTGAAACGAGGAAGAGCGGGCCGGTCAGGAGTGCCGGCGGGATGGCATAGGGCAGCGCAACTGCTGTCGCGTAGATGATGCTCTCACTAGATACCGGTTGCTTGCGCGACATCCTCACCACGAACCAAATCGGCGTGATGAGCGGAAACAGCAGCCAGGCGGCCAGCACGGGCGACGCCCACCCAAGGCCCGACCATAAGATTGCCGCATGCACCACTAGGAATGATCTCCGCTCGCAGTGGCTACGCCAGGGATGCCGTCGTCGTTGCGATCAATGCACTTTCCTGGCGCACTGGCCGAGTGGCTCGCTACAAGGCCCCGCCGGAATGAAAAATCCGGAACTTGGTTGCCTTTCTATTTTCGAACTTCATGATGACCCCGACAATGACGCTGGTGTCATAAAGTGGCCCGCTGAAGGGCACCAGCCTACTTGCGCTAAGCTCATCACCCTCTACCGAGACGTCGTAGTCCAGGTTCTCAAGATCACGCATGACCTCGTGTAGTTCAGCTCCTTCGTATACAAACTTCTCACATTCAATTCGCAGGCCGCTATCCGCACTGTGAACTCGCGTCGAATAGTTCACCAACCACTGGACGAGGAGCACCCACAACACCAGGACGGCGGTTATGACAATGACGACATCTCGCCATGAATTCCCTCTTCTCTCCGGCCCTTTCTCCACTATCTCGTCCGCCATGTCGTAAGTTCAATCTCCTGTTTGCCGTCTTGGCAACCCTATTTATGACTCCAGCTTTACGAGTTCAGTAACGAAAAGCGGGCAAGAGATCGCCCTTCATCGCGTTACGGAATGGTCCATATCGTAACCCGCGCGACTCGCCCTGGCTCAACAAAGCCTCCACTTTCCCCGATGCCTCAGCCTCGGTGCGTGTACGAACATCTTCGTCGCCAGCATCCATCTCCAGCACCACTAGACCGAGAATCCGCGCTTCATTCGCGGTTTCAGGCGCAGGTACTTTTGACAAGTCCGCGTTCGAGTTCAGCCCCATCACGGCAACCTCCCCGTAGGCGCCGTCCAAGGGCAGGGCCGCGAGCCCGCGGAACGCCGCCGCATCCCCCGCGCCTGCCCGGCGACCAAGATCACCGAGGTCATCCATAAGCTGATCCGATTCGGCATCGGAGATTTGATCAAGACCCCGCTCGTACGCCTGGCCGACCCTGGCGAGGAGTTCCGGGGTGCTCATGGCGCCCGATTCCGCTGGCGGCTGAGATTCTGAACTGGGCAGTTGAGAAGTACTGTTAGCGCAACCCAATGCCACCCCCCAACCTATCCCAATCGACAGGGCGGCCACGGGCAACCACAGCCGCACTTTTGCCGAATTCTTCACAACCACTTATCCCCTGGGCGCGGCTCAACCACTCACAAGACCGGCTAGTAGCACCTTGTCCGCTAGGACACAAGTATAGCTTCCCGGCAAAGGAAACGAAGCCGCGCCGCTTCAGTCTCTTCCGTTGCGAAGCCGGACGAGGGAAACAATGGAGACTACCGTGAAGATAACGCCAAACACTCCCACAAGGAGAGCAAGGGGCCAAGCCTGGCTCAAGGGGAGCCTTTCGGGGGCGGAGTATCTACTACTCAAATGAAATTCTCCGCTGATGAACGAACCTGCGCAGCCAATGAGGAGCGCTATTCCGATTAAGCCGTACCCAACGGCTACCACGATCTTGCTTTACCTAGTTTCAGTCGCCACGCCTCTTCACCTGACAAGTATAGCTTCTCGCCCAGCCGTTCACCGTCTGGCTGGTGATCTGGTCCGCGTTGTCCCAGGCGTAGCCGGTGCTACGCAGCCCGGTGGCGCCTTGCTTCAGTTGCACCTGCTCTAGGACGAACCAGCGTCCGCACAGGCGAGAATGAACCCACACAATGAGATGTCCGCGCCAAGTCGATTGATATAGCCCACGTCCAGCGCCGTCACAAAACCTTCTCTCTGATATTGAAGTTCGCTCCAACTCAAGAATCTCTTCCAGAACAGCCTATGGACCTCAACAAAAGCGGTCTTGCCCGCTTGAGAGCCACTTGTGACTAGGTAGGGCGGCCATCCCTTTGTGAGGTGTGCCTCCGGGTCTCTTACAGCACGCCGAACCACAGTTTCATAAACTTGTTGCCAGCAATGAATCCCGGTCACATTCACTCCAAGTTCAGAACTCATGTCCGTTCGACCATCAAATTGCACTTCCCTAAGATTCATCTGAGAGACGATTGCCAATGCAAACTCCGAGGATATTTCTTCCTCTAAGTACAAAAAGAGGTCATTTCGCTCAATGGCGTTGCGAGTTCCTCGCTGAATGCGCTCGTCCGCCAACGAGTGCAATACAGAGAAATATGCACTTTGCACAATTCTATCTGCGCTCTTAATTTCCATGATTTCTCGAAAGAGCGCATTAACCCCAAGATCGTCAAGATAGATTGTCAACTCATCTTCTGGACAGCGGAGTACAGCCAAGGCTCGCTCCTTTGTCAAAAAGCACGCCAACTGAGATTTCCCTGGATCTTTCAAGGCCCAGTAGGTTAGAGATCGACCTTCCATCACATCAAAAAACGGGCCGCGCCACGGCGTCGCAGGTGTAGCTCTTGGCCCCTAACGTCAGCATCTTGTCCGCCAGGTCATAAGTATATCTTCCGGCCCGGCCGTTTACGGCTTTGCTTAAGCGGTTTCCGTTGGCATCGTAGGTGTAGGCCACGTTGTAGCCACTGCGGACCTCGCTGATAGCCCTCCTCAATCACCATCCTCACCCAGGCTAACCTCACCGAAAGCGGCCACGTACCCTTCCCCTTTCTTTTCAATGAGCACATGGGTGCACCATTCGGGGATTGGGATTTCACCTTGGTGCTCTTCGACTTCCATCCGCGTGGCGGAAGCCACAAATTCTAAGGGAGGACCGGGCTCTCCACGGGTCCCGAAGTGGTTGTTGCTCCAAATTTCAGGGTCATGGCTTGGCGTGGCGGGATATCTTGCTTCCCTTCCATTGCGCACCAGCTGCACCATCGC
>CAZDWU010000116.1:4008-5274 GCA_964509165.1 uncultured Chthonomonas sp.
GGTACGCCGCGGAGGTGCCACCTCCCTCCCACACCTTGAAGTTATCCCAAAAGTTGCCCGGGTCCTCGCCGGCGGCCCTGCGCGCCAACCACTGCGGGCCAATCATGGCGATGGTCATCGAGACCGCCATGAGCACGACGGTGGTGAGGGCCGACTCCACCACCCGAAGCACGCCAAGCCCGCTCCACGCGTACTCCAGGTTGAAGATCAGGCTGTTTTCTGGTCGAAAGCATGCCAGCCAATATGCGAACATGAGGATCGGCGGGAAAGGAGAAGCTCCGCGACCCGCCTTCGAGCGCCTGAACTCTAGAATGAAGGCAATGACACCGAGAAGCACATCCGCTGCCAGCATGCCTGCGAGCAATCCAATTCCATCTTCACGACTCACTTAGCTCGTTTACTCCAGAAGTCATGTTCCGGCTACGGCTCTTCCATCTCTTTACGAAATCGCGTAGCCTCGCCCGGCCCTCACAGCCACCCGGTCTCGTATTCGATCAGCCCCCCGGCCTGAAGCTCCTCCAGCCACGCCCGGACCTCGGTGGCCACGGCGGCATCCGGCGCATCCACCCCCAGCAACTGGTCCGACGAGTGCTCCCAAAAGCCGCCCCGCTGGACCACCCCCTCTCGGATCCGATTCATGAGGGTCTTGTCCTTTTCTGGCAGCCACACCCGAAACACGTACCGCCCGGAGGGCTCCACCACCCTCGTTACGCGGTTGTTGATGGCCTCCACGATGTCCCCCAGCGCCACGTTGTAGATGAAAAGCGGGACGCAGCAGATCATGAACGTGGTTTCGGTGATCTCACGCGCCCACAGCTGCTCCAGGTCGCCGTCAATCTCGGCCATCAGGATGTAGTTCGCTTGGTCACGCCAGATCGGCTCGCTGTGCGTCAGGTAGCTCGGTTTGGATTCTTCGTCTGGGCTCATGGTCGTAAGTTTCTTGGGGCGGGAGCGAGCAAGTGCCACTGCCCATGAGTCTTGGGCGGAGTATAGCCTCGGCGTAGCTTAAACTCTGATAATCGAGGATATAGAGAGTCCAGTTAGGGCATCTCCCCTCGAACCACCTTCAGACGCCAAGTGAACAAAACCTTGACAAGAAAATAAGATGGAAAAGCAATCATGATGCTCCATGGCATTGTCGTCTTCCAGACACCAACTATATCACCAAGGGCAGAGACCCCTATAATGCCGGCTATGCAATAATGCGCGACTCGATCGCCGATCGCCTCAGAACTACTCCAATAAGATTCAAAGGATTCGTGCTGA
>CAZDWU010000117.1:0-5252 GCA_964509165.1 uncultured Chthonomonas sp.
GTCTTCACCCGGCTGAGATCCTTGCCGCGCAGGTCGATGGTGTAGCGCTTCCACTCCCGGGTCAGAGTCACTTCCAGTTGCCCCCGGCCCGTGTCGGGGTACTTCTTGTCGTTCCCGAGAATCCCGAACTCCACCTTCAGCCGCTCGCCCCCGGCCTCTCCGCGCATCCAGAACTCCAGTTCCTTCGCCCCGGTCAGGTTCAGCCCCTGCGGCTGGTCCCCCCAGTCGTTCGGCGGGAACTGGCAGGCCACCCCCGCCCAGCCCCCGGCACTGGAGTAGGTCACCTTGGCGCAGGCCGCCCCAGCTTGCGGGCGATCCTTCCATTCCCAGTCCACGGTCAGGCCACCGGCGTTGCCCATCCAGCCGGAGGGCGCAAACGCCATGTCCGCCGCGCCGTTGGCATAGACCACCAGCGGGAGGTCGGCCTTCACGCCCGTTTCCACGCGCACCGGCCCTTCCACAAAGATCGGCACATTGGCCACCGCTGCCCCGCCCGCCTCGTCAAAGACATAGGCAAAGATGCGATAGCCGCCCCCCGAATCGGGCATCCGGAACGTCGCCGTGGTGTTCGTCGAGCTCACCAGGGCCCCCGGGTAGCTCTCGGGCACGGCTTCGTCGCGCCCCGCCGTCAGGCGTTCGCGGCCCTCGGCCGTCATGATCCACTGCACCTTCAGCGCGCGGCCTTCGGGGTCACTCGCGGCCAGCGTAGCCCGCACGGTTTGGCCTTGGCGCAGGCGGTCGGCCTGGTCCACTTCCAGCTTGGTGATGCGCGGCACCAGGTTGGGCCGGGCCTTGCCGGTGTAGAACTCGGCCATCACTTGCGCGGATTCCAGCGGTGCCCCGTTGGGCAGAATCATCCCGAACCAGGTGCCCGTACCCTCCTGCTTCGTCCCCCACAGGAACGCGTAGGCACCCAGGCACATGCCGGGGTTCTTCACCACGGCGTTCTCATAAGACTTGCGGTAGTGCTCGGCCTTCTCGGTGCTCGTCGCCTCAATCGGCGCATCCCAGCGGGTCTTGGTCACCTCCCATTGCCCCAAGGGGCCGAATTCGGTCAGAACGTACGGCTTGGTGCCGCCGAGGTCGGCGTAGCGCTGGGCCAGCGAAGGCGCACCGCCGTAGCTGTTGATGCCGATGATGTCAATGCTCTTGCAGATGGCGTGGATGTTCTTCACCTTCTCCGGGCTGATGTCGGCAATCACCGTCATCGTCGGGTGGTTCGGGTCCAGCCGCTTGCTCATTGCGGCGATGTCCTCAATCGCGCGCCACACCGCCGGGTCATCCGGGTGGGCTTCCATCTCGTTGCCAAACGCCCACATCAGCAGCGCGGGGTGGTCCTTGTATTTCTCCACCACCTCGCGGCACATCTCAAACTGCTTTTTTACTTCGGCGGCGTTGCTGTAGTCGAACCCGCCCGCGTGCTGCAGCCAAATGCCAACGGTGACGGAAAGGCCGTCGCGGTGGGCTTCGTCCAGGATCGGGCCAAGGTTATCGGCGCCCCAGGTGCGGAAGGAGTTCACGCCGGATTCCAGCATCAGTTGCCGATTGCCATTGCCGCCCACACCCCGGATGACGAACGGCTGCCCATTCTTGAGCAGCTGATACTTGCCCGGACCGCCGACCAACTCAACCTTGCTGGGGGCAGCGGAGGTGGTGGGCGCGTCGCTCGCGGCCACGCAACTGGTGGGCAACGCCAGCACGCACAGGCCAAGCACCCCCGTCATCCATCGCGAAACGTTTCTCAGCAACATGGCGGCACCTTACCCGGCCTATAGCTAGAGCTATCAAGTCCAAGTCGCTACACGGCGGCACTTTCCCCAAGAATTTTTCGCCCCGGCAAAAAAAGTGTGGCAATTTGCGGAGACCTCCTGCAATAATCACCTCCACGAAGGGTTGAGAAACGTTTCGGAGAACCAGCAATGGCCGCCACCATCAAGGATATCGCCAAGCAACTGAACATTTCGGTCAGTACGGTCAGCTATGCGCTGAACGGCGGGCCGCGTTCGGTGCCGGATGATATCCGCGAGAGCGTCCTGCGGGTCGCTAAGGAACTCAACTACCGCCCCAACCGCGTGGCGCGGTCCATGGTCACGGGCAAGAGCGATACCATTGGCGTCGTCCCGCCCGAAGTCACGGACAACGTCTTCCTCAGCCCCTATCTGCACCTGGCCCTCAACGGCATCATCAACGAAGCCGGCCGCCAGCACCAAGACGTTCTCCTCTTCACGCGCTGCAGCGAAGTGGACCGCGATGAGCTCGCCTCCATTCTCGTAGACGGACGCGTGGACGGCGTGATCTTCATCGCCCCGCACTTCAGTGAGAAGTCGGTGGAGCTCGCCGCTTCCCTGCACTCCCCGTGCGCCACTGTCTCCGGGGTACCGCTGGATGGGGTGCTGTCGTTCTCGGTGGATAACGAATCGGGCGTAGCTAGCGCCATGGGCCACCTCTACGAGCTCGGCCACCGCAAAATCGCCCACATCGCGGGCCGCCTGGACATGCAGGACGCTCTCGTTCGCTTGCAGGCGTACCAAGCCTTCCTCCGCAATCACCACATTTCGTACCGCGAGGAGTGGGTGGGCATGGGGCAGTTCACTATTGATGGAGGGCGCCGCGCCATGGCGCAGCTGCTCTCCCTCCCCGAACCCCCGACCGCCGTCTTCTGCGCTAACGACGAAATGGCCCTCGGCGCCTTGTTCGAAGCCCACAGCCGCCAAGTGCGCGTGCCGGAAGACATCAGCATCGTCGGCTTCGACATGACGCCGGGGAGCGAGAACGTTTATCCCGGCCTCACCACCGTCCGCCAACCCATCGGCGAACTCAGCGCCGCCGCCGTCCGCGCCCTCAAGGCGCTCATTGACGGCAAAGAGCCGCAAGAACCCACCGTTTTCCAGACCGAACTTATCATTCGCCAATCGACTACTTGTCCAAAGGAGCACAAATCATGATCAAAAAACGTTCAGCGTTTACGCTGATTGAACTACTTGTTGTCATCGCGATCATCGCGATCTTGGCCGCGATCCTGTTCCCGGTTTTTGCCCGGGCCAAGACGGCCGCCAAGAAGATCCAATCGACTTCGAACATGAAGCAGATCCTCACGGCCTTCCAGCTGTACGTGGGTGACTACGACGACATGTATCCGAAGCGCGGCACCATGAATGGCAACGGCCAATCCTGGGCGACCGGCAGCTGCAGCGTGGAGCAATGGGGATGCCCGACCTGGGACAAGGTGCTCTATCCGTATCAGAAGAACTACCAACTGTTCGAATCGTCCCTCGACCGCTCCCCCAAGAAGCCGTCGAACCTTGGCGAAGTGAAGCGTTCCTACCGCGTGGCCAGCAACCTGATCCGCGGCGTGGGCGGCGTGAACACCTGGGGCGGCACGACCGAAACCCCGGTGACGGTCTACTCCACCACCTCGATCTCCGTGCCCGCCGAAAGCATCATGCTGACCGAGCAACGCAATGAAGGCCAGTTCTACACCTGGGATTCGTGGATTTGGTCCACGTTCTGGGAGCACTGGGTATGGGGCGCGGGTTCGAGCAACACGCTTTCCTACAAGGACGTGAACCCGAACCAACTGTGGTCCGGCATTGACTACGATTCCGGCAACGGCACCGCCAACTTCGGCTTCGCCGATACGCACGTCAAGTCCGTGCCGCGCGGCTTCCTGTTCCGCGGTTACCGCCAGTCCACGGGTGTGGGCCAGCCGGTGAACCCGGCCCTCAAGGGCGTCTGCCTCGATGCGGATGACTTTGGCGGCGGCTCGCCGGACAACGACTGCCCGCTGCCGCAGTAAGGCAGCCATTTCCCTCTGGAGCCATACCCACTCGGTATGGCTCCGTTCCCTTTTTGCGCAATTCCCATGAAAAAAGAGATTCCCTCCTGGGCTGTCATCTCCGCGATCGCGGTGGCCGCGATCATTGGCGTATTCTTCGTCGTCCGGGCTGCCTCCGGCCCGCCGGAGCTCCCGGCCCCCAAGATCAAGGTGAAGCAGGAAATCCCTGAGCACCTGAAGGGCCACATGACGCCCGAAATGGAAAAGGAGATCCGCGAGCAGACGCAAAAGTACGGCGAAATTGACCCCAATGCGCCGGCCAATAGCGGCCCGCCCGCCGGCCCGCCGACCGGTCAGTAACGCAAGAGGTTTCGGTGCGCGCGCTTCTGCGACTCTTCGGGGTAACCCTCGGGCTTGCCCTGGCCACGGGCATCGCCTTTGCCAAGCCCGTTGAACTCCGTCTCGTGGTATGGGAAGGAGACGAAGCGCTGCGCGTGCTCCGCGAGGTCACCAAGGACTTCGAGCGGGCCAACCCGAACATCAAGGTCAAGCTCGAGAACGTTGACTATCGCTACTACTTCCAGCGGTTGCTCTCGCAGGTGGCGGGCAACACCGCCCCGGACGTCGCGATCCTCGACCCGCAGAACATGCAGATGTTCGCCAAGCGGGGGGCGCTCCGGCCGCTGGATCCGCTCATCGAATCCACTCCCGGCTTTGCTTTGGGCGACTACTATCCGCCCATTGTCGATATCTTCCGGTATCAAAAGAGTCTCTACGTTCTGCCCCGCGACATCGCCCCCATCGGGCTGATCTACTACAACAAGCGGCTGTTCAAGGAAGCCGGACTGGAAGAGCCCGACGGCAACTGGACATGGGATTTTGAGCCGCGCCCCGAACTCGGCAGCCAGTGCTTCACCTACTGCATGCAGCAGCTCACCCAAAAGGATGAGAAGGGCCGCACGCAGGTGTGGGGGTTTGCGCCCTCGTGGACCGGAGCCTGGACCGACACCGTCGCCTTCTCTTCTGGCGCGCGGTACGTGGACAACCCGGAGTCCTTCGACAAGCTCAATTTCACCGATCCCCGGGTCACCCGCGCCTTTGACTGGGTGGTGGAACTCGCCAATGAAAAGCGATGGCTCCCCAGCCAAAGCGAACTCACGTCGGTGGTGCAGTCCACCGCCGTGGACCTCTTCATCTCGCAGCGGGTGGCGATGTACCAGTGCGGCATCTGGGATGTCCCCCGCATCCGCCAGGCCCTGAAGCCCGGCAGCGAGAAGTTCTTCGAGTGGGATATCACCCTCGCCCCCGGCCACATCGACCCCGCCACCGGCAAGGTGGTGCGGGCGGCCCCCTCCGGCGGCTCCGGCTACGCCATTCTCAACTCCACCCCCCACCCCGAGGAAGCCTGGAAGCTGGTCCAATGGATGTCCGGCGAACCCGGCATGAAGGCGATGGCCAAGGCGGGCCTTGCCCAGCC
>CAZDWU010000118.1:0-1680 GCA_964509165.1 uncultured Chthonomonas sp.
TGAGCCTGAGCGAGGATCCGGTGAACGAGATTCCGGTGTGCTACGAGATTTTGCAAGCTCTAGGGCTGCGCAAGACGCAAGTGGAATACATCGCCTGCCCGAGCTGCGGACGCACCAAGTTTGACCTTCCGACGGTGCTGCGAGAAGTGCGCAACGCCACGCGCCACCTGGTGGGTATGGACATCGCCGTGATGGGATGTATTGTCAACGGGCCGGGCGAGATGGCCGATGCCGATTACGGCTATGTGGGCGCGGCGGGCGGCAAGATCACTCTTTATCGCAAACGCGAGCCGGTGAAACATGGCATTCCTCAGGAAAACGGCGTGGCGGAATTGGTGAATCTGCTGAAAGAAGACGGCGTTTGGCGCGAACCTGAGCAGGCTGAACCGAAGGCCGAACTCACCCCGTTGCGTACGCTATAACGCTCGTGCGGGCTTTGCGCGTGCGTTTATGAGCCCATGCTTGCGAAGTGACGTACCTCAAGCGTTAAAATAGACGCATGCATTTTGCGCTTTTGGCCGCAACTGTCAGTTTTGTGCCGGGGCAGACCATGGGGGCCGAGTTGAACCAGGGCGCCGTGGTGGAGGCCCTGTCTTGGAGAGTTCGTCCGGGGGTGGTTTTGGTGCCATTGCGCGAAGTCATGGCCCCGCTGGAAGTGGTCGTCGAATACGACGCCGCCACGGCCAACATTTTGGTGGACCAGCTTCCTTTGCCGAAGGAGTGGATTGAAGTCCGCGACAAGACCACCTGGATTGACTTGGTGCACCTGCAAAAGTGGAACCAGGAGTTGGGCACCGAGTGGCGGCAGATTGATGACCGCACGGTGGAAATCACGCGCGGAATCAGCACCGTGACCGTGGTGCGCCCGCCGCACCGCGTGGAAGTCAGCCTGCGCGAACAGAAGCTGCGTGGCTGGCAAGGCAGCCGCCTTTACATGGAAACGAACTGCAGCACGGGCAAAGGCGGATACCGCACGCCGGCCGGCGTGTTTGATGCCGGGCCGGAATACAACCGCCACCGAGTCTCCCGCAAGTATGACAACGCGCCGATGCCCTACGCCGTGCAGGTGGAAGGCGGGGTGTTCATCCATGGCTCCAGCAGCGTGCCGCGCTATCCGGCCAGCCACGGGTGTGTTCGCATGCCCATGTGGGGTGAAAATGCGGCCCGCATGTTCTTTGAATGGGTGGAGCCGGGGTCGGAAATTCGGATTGAGCAAGATTTTCTCACCCCGTTGCCGGCACCTTTATCACCCCCTAACGCGTAATATAGGGTTGTGAAACCTTTCGTTTGGTCGGTGGTCGCGGCTGCGGTCATCTTGTCTGGTTGTGCGAGCGACTCGGGCGTGATCACGCAGGCTCCGGTCAACAATGACGGCCCGAATTCGGAATACAAAGCGCTGAAGGACGGCGATACCGCCCCGGCGACCGAAGGTGGCAGTGCCACGACTCCGACCCCCGGTGGAGGCACGACCCAAAACCCTGGCGGCAATAACCGCCCCGGGATGGGTGCCCCCGCAAACCCGCAAGAGGGCGGGAATCGCGGTGGCCAGTCCGGCCAACCCGGTCAACCCGGCCAACCGGGACCGAACGGAGAAGGTACCAATGCCGAGCAACCCAATGGCGGAGGCGAAGGCCGACGCCCCGGCCCCGGTGGAGCCGGTGGCCCCGGAGGGCAAGGCGG